>NZ_JBGCCT010000001.1:600000-799262 GCF_041260665.1 Catenulispora sp. GP43
GTTCCGGACCGAGTTCCTGTATCTGGACTCGGACGCGCCGCCGTCCTTCGAGGCCCAGGTCAAGGTGTACAAGGAGGTCTTCGACGGGTTCGGCGCGGACGCGCGGGTGGTGGTGCGGACCCTGGACGCCGGGGCGGACAAGCCGCTGCCGTTCGTCCCGCTGGGCGAGGAGCCGAACCCGGCGCTGGGCGTTCGCGGCCTGCGGGCGTTCCGCGCCTTCGAGGGGCGCAACGAGGCGATCCTGCGCACCCAGCTGCTGGCCGTCCGGGAAGCGGCCGGGACCAGCGCGCCCGAGGTGTGGGTGATGGCCCCGATGGTCGACGAGCTGCCCGAGGCGGAGTGGTTCTGCGACCTGGCCGCCGCCTGCGGCCTGGACGTGGCCGCCGGCCGGGTCGGGATCATGGTCGAGACCCCGGCCTCGGCGCTGACCGCGGGCCCGATCCTGGCCGGCCGCACCGGCTTCGTCTCCCTCGGCACCAACGACCTGACGCAGTACACGATGGCCGCCGACCGCATGCTCGGCGCGGTGGGGCCGCTGCAGGACCCGTGGCACCCGGCGGTGCTGAAGCTGGTCGGCGCGGCCGGCGCCGCGGGCGCGGCGGCGGGCAAGCCGGCCGGGGTGTGCGGGGAGGCCGCCGCCGACCCGCTGCTGGCCTGCGTGCTGGTCGGGCTGGGGGTGCGCTCGCTGTCGATGGCGCCCTCGGCGATCGCGGAGGTGCGCGGCGCACTGGCGGCGCGGACGCTCAAGGAGTGCCAGGCGATGGCGGCGCGGGCGACCGGAGCGGCCACGGCCCGGGACGCGCGCCGGGCCGCCGGGGCCTGAGCCGTCGGCACCACGGCCCCGACGCCGGTATCGCCGCGGACCTCAGCCGGCGGCGTTGCGGTCGTGATCGATCGGCGTAGGCTGCGGCCATGGCGTTGTCGCTGCATGATCGCTGGCTGACCCTGGCGGGCATCACCCCGGAGAGCATCCGCCTGGGCGACGAGCTCGTCGCCCGCTGGGCCGAACCGCACCGCCGCTACCACACCCTGGACCACCTGGCCCGCGTGCTGGACGGCGTCGACGAGTTCGGCGGGCACGCCGACGACGTCGCCGCCGTGCGCTACGCGGCGTGGTTCCACGACGCGGTTTACGACGGCGGCGAGGCGAGCGCCGACAACGAGGAGCTGAGCGCGCAGCTGGCCGAGACCGAGCTGCCGGCCCTGAACGTGCCCGACGAGCGGGTCGCGGAAGTGGCCCGCCTGGTCCGCCTGACGAAGGGCCACGCGGTCGCCGACGGGGACAAGAACGGCGCCGTGCTCTGCGACGCCGACCTCGCGATCCTCGGCAGCGACGCGGCGGCCTACAACGCGTACACCGAGGCCATCCGGCAGGAGTACGCGGAAGTCCCCGACGACCTGTTCCGGCCGGGGCGCGCCGCGGTGCTGCGAGGCTTGCTGGAGCTGCCGAACCTGTTCCGCACGCCAGTCGCGGTGCGGCGGTACGAGGCGAGGGCCCGGGCGAATCTGACTGCTGAGATCGCCGAGCTGGAGAAGTAGCGCCCTACCCCCACTGCCCACGCGACCGGGCCCTGACATGCACCCGCTCCCCCTGCGGCCCGAACAGCGTCAGCACCTCCACCGGCGCGGGCCCGGCCGCGCCGAACCAGTGCGGCACATGCGTGTCGAACTCGACAGCCTCGCCCTTGCCCAACAGCAGGTCGTGCTCCGCCAACAGCACCCGCATGCGGCCGCTGAGCACATACATCCACTCCCAGCCTTCGTGCGTCCGCAGCACGGGCGCGGCCTCGTCCTCCGAGCGCGGCGGAAGCGTCATCTTGTAGGCGCGCAGCCCGCCGGGCTCTTTGGTCAGCGGCACGATGACCCGGCCGTCGCCCTGCTTGCGCGGCGGCTCGGCGCGGCCCACCAGCTCGTCCAGCGAGACCTCGTACAGGTCGGCCAGCGGCAGCAGCTGCTCCAGCGTCGCGCGCCGGCCGCCGGTCTCCAGCCGGGACAGCGTGCTCACCGAGATGCCGGTGGCCCCGGCCGCCTCGGCGAGGGTCAGCGGCCGGGCCCGGCGGGCGGCGCGCAGGCGGACTCCGATGGCGGCGGCGAGCTGATCGTCCATCCCCCCAGTTTGCCAAGGCGGCAACATTTCTTGCTCACCGGCGCGCCCACGCCGCATCCTCGCAGCGGAGGTGATCGCATGAACGCCATGAATCACGAGCAGGAATACGACGTCGTCATCGTCGGCGGCGGCGCGGCCGGTCTGTCCGCGGCCCTGATGCTCGGCCGCGCGCGCCGCAGCGTCCTCGTCGTCGACGCCCGCGCCCCGCGCAACGCCAAGGCCGGCCACATGCACGGCTATCTGTCGCGGGACGGCATGCCGCCGATGGAGTTGCTGGAACACGGACGCGACGAGGTGCTGTCCTACGGCGGCGTGATCGTGACCGACTACGCGGAGAAGGCCGAGCCGACCGAGGACGGTTTCCGCGTCACCCTGGCCAGCGGCTGCGTCGCCACCGGCCGCCAGCTGCTCGTCGCCACCGGCCTGACCGACGTCCTGCCGGAGATCCCGGGCATGGCCGAGCTGTGGGCGCGGGACGTGCACGTCTGCCCGTACTGCCACGGCTGGGAAGTCCAGGACGGCCCGCTCGCGACGGTCGCGACCGGCCCCTTCTCGACGCACCACACCCTGCTGCTGCGCCAGTGGACCGAGGACCTGGTCTACGTCCTCAACGGCCACCCGCTGGAGGACGCCGACCGCGCCAAGCTCACCGCGCGCGGAATCCGCATCGAGGAACGGCCGCTACAGCGCCTGGTCGAGAAGGACGGCCGCCTGAGCGCCCTGGAGCTGGCGGACGGCACACTCCTGGCGCGCGAAGCCGTGTTCCTGGTCCCGAAGCTCGAGGCCAACAGCACCCTGCTGGACACCCTCGGCTGCGAGAAGGACCCGGAGACCGGCTGGATCAAGGCCGGCGTAGGCGGACGCACCTCGGTCCCCGGCGTGTGGGTCGCGGGCAACGTCGCCGACCCCGCCAACGGCGTCATCGCGGCCGCCGGTGCCGCCACCCTGACCGCCGCGCAGATCAACACCGCCCTGGTGGAGGCGGACGTCGAGGCCGCCGTCCGGGCGTCCGCGGAATCCCACCCCGATGTGCTTTGATGACGTCGTGATCCTCATCGACCCGCCGACCTGGCCCGGCCACGGCCGGTTGTGGTCGCACCTGGTGAGCGACGCCTCGTTCGACGAGCTCCACGCCTTCGCGGAGCAGCTGGGAGTACCGCCGCGCGGGTTCGAGCGCGACCACTACGACCTGCCGTCGCACCTGTACGAGCAGGCGGTCGCGGCCGGCGCCACGCCGGTCCGCTCGCGCGAGCTGCTCCAGCGGCTGACGGCGGCGGGGCTGCGGCGGCCGAAGCATCCGCGGGGTTCGCGCAGCGGCGGCTAGTTCGCAGGCGCGAGCAAGCCCGGACATGCCGGACCCGGCGCCCCTGGCGGAAGCGCCGGGTCAGAACCCTGCGATCCTACGGCTCCGCAGGACCTCCGAATACCGAAAGCTCAGCCGACGGTGTAGGGATCCGTGACGGTCTGCGCGATCGTGCCGCCGACGGCGTCCTTCGCCGTGACGCGCAGCGTCAGCGAGGTGCCCGCCGCCGGGTTCGGCCACAGCGCCACGTAGTGCCCGAACGCGCCGATGGTCGGCACGTCCCGCCAGGTCGTCCCGCCGTCGGTGGAGATCGAGGCCTGGGCCTCGGTCACCGCCGCGTGCGGGCCGTGGTCGCCGTAGGACTCGTGGCCGATGTCCAGGTTCAGGACCTGGACCGGGAGCTGCGAGGTGTTCAGGACCGACAGGCCGGCCAGCTGGTAGGTGATGGTCAGGACGGGGAGGATCTGGCACGGCGCGGTGGGCTGGCCGGCGGCCTGGGCCGCGGTGCAGGAGTTGCCCGCCGGCAGGGCTGCGGCCGGATCGGCTTTGCCCGTATAGGGGAACGAGACGTCCGTGTGCGTCTTCGTGGACTGAGTCGCGCCGGCCATCGTGCGGTCGGTGTCGATGACGGCGCGCACGGTCGCGGGCCCGGCCGGCGCGCTGGCCAGCACGAGGCCGAACCACGGCGGGGCCGGCGGGTTGGACGTGATCGGCTGCCCGTTCCAGAAGTAGGAATCAGTCTCCGCACCCATGGCGTCGCCGGAGGTGTCCAGGTTGCTGTCGCCGGCCCCGCTCAGGTTGACGTTCAGCCCGCCGGCGCCGCTGCACACCCCGCAGGAATCCTCCGGGTCCGCCATGGGGTGCCGTCGCACACCGGGCGCCATCGGGCCCTGGTTCCAGACATGCGGGACCGTCTTGCCGACCGGGAAGGCGACCGGGTCGGAGCTCAGGACCGGCCCGTCGACGGACTGCCCCGGGGTGTAGGACGACGGCCCGACCAGGCCCCGGTACCACGAGCCCGGGGTGTAGTAGGTGGTCACGGTGCTGCCGTTGGGGA
The DNA here is from genome assembly GCF_041260665.1 of Catenulispora sp. GP43. Lineage (NCBI taxonomy): Bacteria > Bacillati > Actinomycetota > Actinomycetes > Catenulisporales > Catenulisporaceae > Catenulispora > Catenulispora sp. GP43. The sequence goes on from NZ_JBGCCT010000001.1 coordinate 604,468, forward strand.
AGACACCGCCGATCATGAGGCCGACGGCCGAGTCCCGCGGCCCGGCGGACAGCCGCCGGGTCTGGGTGCCGTACTCGGGTTCGCCGGCCAGGGTGTCGGTGCCCTTGCCGAGGTCGGCGTCGTGGGCCGCGTAGGTCTGGTTCGCGTCGATGTGGTCCGCGGTGTAGTCCAGGACGTACTGATAGGCGGCGGCCGTGGAGTTCCAGTTGACGCCGTACTCCGAGCTCCCCACCACCGCCTTGGGCGCCGGGCTCACATACAGCGGGGCGTTCGGGCCGTCCACCTGGAAGACGTAGGCCGGTGTCCCGGTGACCGGCGTGCGGACGACGGCGTCCATGTCCAGGTCCAGCGCGGCCGGCTGGTCGGTGCTGACGGCGACCTTCGACGCGGCGGTGCGCCCGTCGATGGTCAGGGTCGGGACGGTGCCGGTCGCCGGGACCTCGAAGTCCGGGATCGAGACCAGGCTGTCCTTGGTGTCATAGCCCTGCGAATCGACCTCGTAGAACGTCGCGTAGGCCGCGTAGTGCCCGGCCGGGACGGCGATCCGCGCGACGCCGTCCACGACCGTCGCCGAGCCCGCGAAGACCTGCGAGTTGTCGGTGTCGACCAGCAGGACCGGGAGGTTCGCCGGCTGGCCTTCCGCGTCGGTCGCGTCGATCTGCAGGATGTGCAGCGGGTAGAACGGCGTGACCGGCGCGGTGGTGCCGGCCAGCGCCATCGAGAGCAGGCCGCCGGGCAGGCCCGAGGCCCCGGCCGGCTTGCCCGCGGCCCGGTCGGCGGCGATCTGTCGGCGCAGCGCCGCGGCCAGCGCGCGGCCGGAGTCGGCGGTGAGGTAGCCGGTCGCGGTGGATCCGGTGGCGGTGGTCTGGGTCAGGCCGGTCAGCGTGACGCCGGCCGGGGCCTGGGGAGTGAACCCGGGCTGGTAGGTGAGCTGGACCGGGATCCGGGCCGCCGCAGAGTTCTGATCCACCTGGAGCGCGGCGAGTTTGGTCAGGTCGAACAGGGACATGTCCAGTTGGTGGCCGGCGTAGGGCACCGCCTCGGACGGGATCAGGAACCGGTCGCCGGCGGCGTTGCCGAAGCCGGTCAGGCCGGTGCCGGTGCCCCGGTCGAGCGGCGTGATGTGGCCCCGGGCGTCCAGGCTCACGCGGTCGCCGGTCGGCAGGGTCACGATCCCGGGCACGGTCGAGGATGTCGGCAGGGCCGAGGATGTCGGTGCGGCCGAGGTTGTCGATGCGGTCGAAGCGCTCCGCGGCGCGGCGGCGACCGACGAGGTCACGGCCGTGGCGCCGAGTGACGCCGCCAGCGCCACGGCCGCCAGGGCCTTCGAACGGATGAGGCTCATGGAAGGCCAATCAACCGGCCCGCGTCGCCATTGTCAGCATTCTGTGATGACGGTAACCCGACACCCGCACCGGGCAACCGAACCCCGGGGCTCGCGCGTTCGCGTCGCGATGGACACGAAGGAAAGGGCGCCTGCTGGAGCTGATGCTCGCCGACTCGGGATCCACGCTGGCGCGCTCGCTGTATCTGAGCCGGCGCAGCGCCGAACGGCGTATCAGAGATCTGATGGCCTTCGCCGGGGCGCGGAGCCGGGTGCAGCTCGGATGGCGGGCGACGCGGTGGGGATCGCTTTAGGGCGGCTATCGGCAATCCGGCTATCGGCTATCGGCTATCGGCTATCGGCAATCGGCAATCGGCAATCGGCAATCGGCAATCGGCAATCGGCAATCTATAGTCAGCCGCTCCGCCCCAGCCGCCTCAGCACCCGCCGTCCCCGCCCAAGCTCCCGCCCGCGTTCCTTGCGCACCAGCTCGAAACTCGCCGCCGCCTCCTTCGCCTCGGCCTCCGCCCGCGCCGCCGCCGCGCGGTCGCCGGTCGCGCGCAGCGCCTTCGCCAGGTCGGCGAGGATCTCGGCCTCCTGCCACGGCTCCTCGTACCGCGCCGCGGTGGCCGCCGCCTCCCGATACAGCCGCACCGCTTCGGCCGTGCGGCCCTGCGCCATCCACACCGAGGCCTGCATCCAGCGCACGCGCATCAGGCCCCACGGGTCCTGGTAGCGCTCGGCCAGTGCGGCGGCGTCCTCCAGGTGCTGGTCGGCGACGTCCAGGCGGCCCTCCTCGCGGCGGGCCCAGGCCAGGACCCGCAGCGTGTAGCTCTCCCACAGGCCCAGGCCCAGCTGCTGGAACGTCTCCAGCACCGGCATCATCAGCTCCACCGCCTCCTCCACGCGCCCCTGCTCCAGGCGGAGCATCGCCAGGCGGCGGGCGACGACGGCGGTCCAGTAGCGGTAGCCGGAGTCGTTGAAGGTGTCGAAGGACTGCCACATCAGGGCCTCGGCCTCGACCGGGCGGTGCTGACGCAGGCGGAGCATGGCCAGATCGAAGACCGCCGAGGCACGCCAGTACCAATGGCCCAGTTCGGTCAGGGTGTCCACGGCCGAGGTCAGCTGCTGCTCGGCCTCGGCGAACTTGTAGCGGCGGTTCAGCAGGACGCCGAGATCCCGGCGGGCGCGCGCGGCCTCCGCCGGCTGGCGCACGTCCCCGTCCGCGCCCTGGTCCACCGCGTCGCCGTCGAACAGGGCCAGCGCCGCGCGGATCGCCTCCTCGGCGTCGGTGAAACGGCGCAGGCCCGCGTAGGCCTCGCACAGGTCGCGCAGGACGCGGGCCTCGGCGAGCTTGTTGCCCAGCACCCGGGACAGCTCCAGGGCCTGCTCCAGATCGTGGACGGCGGCGGCGAACTGGCCGGCGAAGTAGTGGCCGCGACCGATCCAGCGCAGGGTGTAGGCCTCGCCGGGGCGGTGGCCGATCTCGCGGCACAGCCGCAGCGCGATCGTGAAGTGCTGCTCTGCCTCCTCGAAGCGGTCCTGGTAGTGGCGCAGCACGCCGTAGCCCTGCTGGATGATCGACTCGGCGCGCCGGTCGCCGCGGCGGGTGGCCGCGTCCAGGCCGTCGCGCAGCACGTCGTCCCAGCGGTTCCAGACGGTGTAGACGGTCTCCAGCACCCGGGCCAGGACCACCGAGAGCTCCCAGCACAGGTCCCACAGCTCGTGCTCGTGCGCGCGCTCGACCATGCGCCCCAGCCGGCGGCAGTCGCCCAGCAGCCAGCGGGTCGGGCCGTACTCGGCGTAGCGGAGCAGGGCGGGGTCGTCGACGTGCCAGTGCTCGGCACTGGACGGCAGGGCGCCGCCGGCCCGGCCGTGGCGCGGGACGGTGGGGTCGGTGAGGTGCTCGGCGTATTCGGCCAGGGCGAGGAAGGCGCCGCCGAGCCGGGCCAGGGCCGCGCGCTGGTCCTCGGGGGCGTCCTCGTCGGCGAGGCGTTCTTCGGCGTACTCGCGCACGAGGGCGTGGAAGCGGTATTCGGTGCCGTTGGAAGCACCGCGCGCCGCACGCTCCAGAAGCTGCGACTCCACCAGGTCCTCCATGACCTCCAGGGCGTCGGCCACCGGGATGTCGAGCAGCGGCGCCGGGGCCCACTCGCGCAGGGATATGGAGGGGAACAGGGTCAGCAGCCGGAAGGCCCGGCGGCTGCGGGCACTGAGCTCGGCGTAGGAGACCTCGATGGCGTCGCGGACACGGACGTCCCCGGAGCGGAACTCGTCGAGGCTCAGCCGGCCGGCCAGCTCGGCCAGGGTGCGGTGGTTGTCGGCGGCCAGCCGCGCGGCCACCAGGCGCAGGGCCAGGGGCAGGCCGCCGCAGGCGCGGATGATCTGGCGGGCGGCGTCCGGCTCCTCCTCGACCCGGCGGGCCCCGACGTGGCGGACGAGCAGTTCGCGCAGGGAGTCGTCGTCGAGGCCGCCGACGGTGAAGGGGTCGGCCTCCAGCAGGCCCAGCGGACGCCGGCTGGTGATCACCGTCGCGCACCCGCGCACCCGCGCCAGCAGCGGACGCACCTGCGCGGCGGACTTGGCGTCGTCGAGCACGACCAGCACACGACGGCCGACGAGGCGGTCGTGGTAGAGCCGCCGCCGCGCCTCCTCCTCCGGCGGCACCTCCCCGGCCCGCACCCCGAGCGCGGCCAGCAGCCGGCCGAGCGCGGTGGCCGGATCGGGGGCGTCCAGGCCGGTGGTCCGGCCGGCGCTGAGCGAGAGGTGCAGCACGCCGCCGGGATACTCGCTGCGCACCTCCTCGGCGAACTGCACCGCCAGTGAGGTCTTGCCGACGCCGCCCATGCCGTACAGCGCCAGCACCGGGGCGCCGCGCCCGTCGTTGGCGGTGCGCCGCAACATGCCGCGCAGTTGGTCGAGCTGCTGCCGCCGGCCCACGAACTGCTCGTCGGCCGGCGGCAGCTCCAGACTCAACGGCGCACTCGTGTGCATGACACGCGCATCCGGCCAACCAGAGCGCCGATCCTCCCGAGCCGCCCCCGAAGCCCCCTCGACGATCAGCCACTCGGTTCCGATCGCCAGGATCCCGGTGATCAGCGAGACCGCGATCAGCGCCAGCGTCCAGATGACGAGGTTCCCGCGCGCCGAGACCTGCAGAATGATCGCGCCGGAGGTGACGATGGTGTTCCCGACGACCAGGATGAAGCGCCGCCGCTGCCCCGAGCTCAGGCGCACCAGCCGGCGCGGACGGTTGAGCCACCTCAGGATGCGGTGGCGTCCGCGCGGGGGTGGGGGCATGCGTTCCTCTCAGCTAAGGCGATCTCTTCAATTACGCCAGAGAGCTGAGATGGGGACAAGGGCAGGCCGGGAGCAGGAAACGGGCAACGGGGCAGCGAGTCGGTCAAAGCTCCCTGGGCCGCGGCGTCATCGGGGCGAAGTCGGTCAGGGTGAAGGAGAACGGCGCGGGGAGTTCGAGAGCGTCACCGAACGGGACGCGGACGTCGGCACGGTAGTCCTCGGCTTCGACATCCGGGATGCTGAAAAGGACTGTCTCGCGGTTCTGGCGGTCGACCAGCAGAAAGAGAGGGATCCCCGCAGCGGCATACGCATGGCGCTTCTCGACCCGGTCCGAGGCTCTCATCGAAGAAGTGATCTCCACGAGCATGAGGATGCCCTCAGGGGTACCCCACGGCGGCTGTCCATCGAAGGTGTCCGGCTCGGTGATGGTCATGTCTGGGATGTAGTCGCCGAGCGGCGTCTCGATTCCGCGGTGTCCGGAGACCTCTACTTCGATGGCCGACTTCTTCACAAGCTGGCTGTTCAGCTTTGCGAAGATCTGCTCGTGGGTACCGTGTGGCGGCGGGTTCACGACAATCTCTCCAGCGATGAGCTCGGCGCGGTACTCGGGGCCGAGCATGGCGTCGAAACGGTGGAACTCGCGCCGCGTCTCCGCTGAGATCGTCATCAGTGGCTCCCTGGTGCCGCCATGGGCATCGGAGTGTCCCTTTGTCGTCACACTCCGAGCATAGACTCACACGTCAGCCCCGGCGCGAGGGAAGCGAACCGGAAAGTAGTCACCCAAAAGATTAAAAATCCGTTCGAAAACGCCGAAGACGGCCCCGGCCGAAGCCGGAACCGCCTGCGGTGAATACCGAACCAGAACCCTGAGCCGCGGCTCAGAAGTCCATGTCGCCGCCGGGCATGCCGCCGGCCGGGGCCGCCGCCTTCTCCGGCTTGTCGGCGATGACCGCCTCGGTGGTCAGGAACAGCGCGGCGATGGAGGCCGCGTTCTGCAGCGCCGAGCGGGTGACCTTCGCCGGGTCCAGGATGCCGGCCTTGATCATGTCGACGTACTCGCCGGTGGCGGCGTTCAGGCCGAAGCCGGTGTCCAGGTTGCGGACCTTCTCCACCACGACGCCGCCCTCGAGCCCGGCGTTCACCGAGATCTGCTTCAGCGGGGCCTCCAGGGCCAGGCGCACGATGTTCGCGCCGGTGGCCTCGTCGCCGGCCAGGTCGATCTTCTCGAACGCCTGCTTGCCGGCCTGGAGCAGGGCCACGCCGCCGCCGGCGACGATGCCCTCCTCGACGGCCGCCTTCGCGTTGCGCACGGCGTCCTCGATGCGGTGCTTGCGCTCCTTGAGCTCGACCTCGGTCGCCGCGCCCGCCTTGATGACGGCCACGCCGCCGGCCAGCTTGGCCAGGCGCTCCTGCAGCTTCTCGCGGTCGTAGTCGGAGTCCGACTTCTCGATCTCGGCGCGGATCTGGTTCTTGCGGCCCTCGATCGAGTCGCTGTCGCCGTCGCCGTCCACGATCGTGGTCTCGTCCTTGGTCACCACGACCTTGCGGGCCTTGCCCAGCATCTCCAGGCCGACGGAGTCCAGCTTCAGGCCGACCTCCTCGGAGACGACCTGGCCGCCGGTGAGGATCGCGATGTCGCCGAGCATCGCCTTGCGGCGGTCGCCGAAGCCGGGGGCCTTGACCGCGACCGACTTGAAGGTGCCGCGGATCTTGTTCACGACCAGGGTGGCCAGCGCCTCGCCCTCGACGTCCTCGGCGATGATGACCAGCGGCTTGCCGCTCTGCATCACCTTCTCCAGGATCGGCAGGACGTCCTTGACGTTGCCGATCTTGGAGTTCGCGATCAGCAGGTACGGGTCGTCGAAGGACGTCTCCATCCGCTCCAGGTCGGTGGCGAAGTAGGGCGAGATGTAGCCCTTGTCGAAGCGCATGCCCTCGGTGAGCTCCAGCTCCAGGCCGAAGGTGTTGCTCTCCTCGACGGTGATGACGCCTTCCTTGCCGGCCTTGTCCATCGCCTCGGCGATCATGTCGCCGATCGCGGTGTCGGCGGCGGAGATCGAGGCGGTCGCGGCGATCTGCTCGCGGGTCTCGACGTCCTTGGCCATCCCGGACAGCTCGGCGGACACGGCCTCCACGGCCGCCTCGATGCCGCGCTTGAGCGCCATCGGGTTCGCGCCGGCGGCCACGTTGCGCAGGCCCTCGCGGACCAGCGCCTGGGCCAGCACGGTGGCGGTGGTGGTGCCGTCGCCCGCGACGTCGTCGGTCTTCTTGGCGACTTCCTTGACCAGCTCGGCCCCGATCTTCTCGTACGGGTCCTCGAGCTCGATCTCCTTGGCGATCGACACACCGTCGTTGGTGATCGTGGGGGCGCCCCACTTCTTCTCCAGCACGACGTTGCGCCCGCGCGGGCCGAGGGTCACCTTGACCGCGTCCGCGAGCTGGTTCATGCCGCGCTCGAGGCCGCGCCGGGCTTCCTCGTCGAACGCGATGATCTTCGACATTGTGGTACAGACCTCCCACACCAGGGATTCCTTGGCGAACCGCCAGGCGCCCGCGACGGACGGCCTCCCGCCGTGGCCGGTCCCTGCCGGCCGGACGTTGGGGCCTCGCCTGAGAGGTTCTCTCGTTTGGCACTCTCGGTGTGAGACTGCCAAGGTCCATGATTAGCACTCTCCCCCGGGGAGTGCAAGCCGGTCGGCAAGCTTCAGGGCCCGCCCCCGAATACCGCGGGAGCGGGCCCTGGATACTTCTCTCGTGCGGAGTCCTGCCGGTCGGGCGGCGGCGCAAGCCCGAAGGGTCGCGACCCGGGTGGTGGGAACCGGCGTGCCTGGCGGATGCCGATGGTCAGACGATGACCCGGACCATGTCCGCCTGCGGGCCCTTCTGGCCCTGCGAGATCTCGAACTCGACCCGCTGGTTTTCCTCCAGGCTGCGGTAGCCGTCCATCTGGATCGCGCTGTAGTGGACGAAGACGTCCGACCCGCCGTCGACCGCGATGAACCCGTAGCCCTTCTCCGCGTTGAACCACTTGACGGTGCCCTGAGCCATTCCGTACTCCCCTTGCTGCCGGCTCTAGACGGAGTGGGCTTACCCCCTGTTGGAAACCCCACCCCATTTCCGGCCCGCACCCCGCGGGCCAGGGTCTGCGTTCGCCGCCGTACCACCCGCCGTACCAAGAGGGTTGAGCTGGAGGGATCTCGCCGAATCGTTCGACCGGCGCTGAGACTAGCCAATGTGACGCTCAGTACAACAGGCCTGAAGCTCAGAGAAAATTCAGAGGTTCGTAAGTGGTGGGCCGACAAATACGGACCGATCCCCGCGTATCTTTCACCAGTGAACACGGTGAGTAGATAACGATACGGGAACCGATCCGCTTTCGGGCACGCCGAACCGCCGGTGCATCAGCCCCCTGCGACAGCGGGGATGATGGAGACGCTGCCGCCCTCCGGCACCGCCGTCCCCAGGCCCTCGGCGAATCGGACGTCGTCGTCGTTGACGTAGACGTTCACGAAACGCCGCAGCTTGCCGTCGTCGTCCAGGACGCGCGCGCGGATCCCGCCGTGGTCGGCCTCCAGCTGGTCGATCACCTCTGCCAGGGTACCCCCTGCGACCGACACCTCGGCCCGCCCGTCGGTGTAAGTACGCAGGATGGTGGGAATCCGTACGGTGATACTCATAGCGATGCTCCTTACTCGATCCCCTGTCGGGGTGTCATGCCGGTGAAGAATGCGCGAACAGATCTGCCCCGAACGTTTCAGAGTGTCGCGCGGAAAGCATCCAGTGAAGGCTTGATGACCGCCGTGGGCCCGCAGTCGGAGACCGCGTCGAGGGTCTTGAGCCCGTCGCCGGAGTTGATGACCACGGTCAGCGCCTCCGGGTCGAGCCGGCCGGCGTCGGCGAGCTTCTTCAGCACCCCGACGGTCACGCCGCCGGCGGTCTCGGCGAAGATGCCCTCGGTGCGCGCCAGGAGCTTCACGGCGTCCCGGATCTCCTCGTCGGTGACGTCCTCGACCGTGCCGCCGCTGCGCCGGGCGATGTCCAGCACGTAGGGGCCGTCGGCGGGGTTGCCGATCGCCAGCGACTTGGCGATGGTGTCGGGCTGCTTGACCGGGCGGATGACGTCAATGCCGTCCTTGTACGCCTGCGAGACCGGGGCGCAGCCGGAGCCCTGGGCGCCGATCACCTTGTACGGGGTGTCCTCGACCAGGCCGAGCTTGACCAGCTCCCGGAAGCCCTTGTCGATCTTCGTGAGCTGCGACCCGGAGGCCACCGGGACCACGATCTGCTCCGGCAGCCGCCAGCCGAGCTGCTCGGCGATCTCGTACGCCAGCGTCTTGGAGCCCTCGGCGTAGTACGGCCGCAGGTTGACGTTGACGAAGCCCCACTTCTCGCCGAGCTCGTCGCCGATCAGCTCGCTGCAGAACCGGTTGACCTCGTCGTAGGTGCCGTCGATGGCGACCAGCCGGCCACCGTAGACGGAGGCGACGACGATCTTCTCCTTCTCCAGGTTCGACGGGATGAACACGCACGAGTCCAGGCCCGCGCGGGCCGCGGCGGCGCCGACCGCGCCGGCCAGGTTGCCGGTGGAGGAGCAGGACAGGGTGGTGTAGCCGAAGGCGTGGGCGGCCTGGACGGCGATCGCGACGACGCGGTCCTTGAAGGAGTGCGTCGGGTTCCCGGAGTCGTCCTTGACGTGCAGGTTCGTGAAGCCGAGCTCGCGGCCCAGGTGGTGGGCGCGGACCAGGCGGGTCCAGCCGGGGTTCGTGGTGGGCCGGGTGGCCACGTCCGCCGGGACCGGCAGCAGCGGCGCGTAGCGCCAGATCGAGGCGGGGCCGGCCGCGATCTGCTCGCGGGTGACCGTGCCGAAGTCGTAGGAGATCTCCAGGGGGCCGAAACACTCTTCGCAGGCGAACGTCGGGCCGAGGTCGGTGGTGTGACCGCACTCACGACAGGACAGGTGCGCGGCGGGGCCGAAGGGGGCGACCGGAGAGAGGGTGCCAGACATGACGCGAGGTTCCTTTCCTCATCTTTCCCACGGCTCGGCGGCTGCCGGGTGGGCCGGAGTTGGCACCGCGCCGTGCCACGATGAGGTGGCAGAACGGATGGTTGCCGGAGCGTCGTAGGGCCGGTCCCTCAGCTCCTCTGGATGAGCGCTTATTAAGTTGTCGATCGAACTGTTCCTAAGGAGCGTAAGCCTCCGGCGGCCTGGTGGGAGCTACCCGTCCGGATCCCGAGACAGCCGCCGGTGTGTGCCGTCGCCTACTCTTGAAGAGGTCGCCGATACCGATTTCAGAGTGGAGTGCCCGGTGCTGGAAGAGGTGGAGCGGTGGCTTGCCGTGCGCTCCTCGCAGGCGTCGGACTGGCCGCTGGAGCGGCTGCTCGCCGCGAAGGAGGCGACCGGCGCCCGGATCAGCGTGGTCCTGCCCGCCCTCGACGAGGAGGAGACGGTCGGGGCGATCGTCACCGCGATCCGCGAGGACCTCGTCGAGGCCGCGCCGCTGGTGGACGAGCTGCTCGTGGTGGACTCCGGCTCGGCCGACCGGACCGCGGAGAACGCGGCGGCGGCCGGGGCGAAGGTGCTGCACCGCGACGAGATCCTCCCCGGCATCCCGTCGGTCCGGGGCAAGGGCGAGGTGCTGTGGCGCTCGCTCGCCGCCACCACCGGCGACCTGGTCTGCTTCGTCGACGCCGACCTGAAGTCGTTCTCCTCCACCGTGGTCACCGGCGTGCTCGGGCCGCTGCTGTGCACCGAGGGCGACCCCATCCACCTGGTCAAGGCCATGTACGACCGGCCGCTGGTGACCGGCTCCGCGGTCCTGCCGGCCGGCGGCGGCCGGGTCACCGAGCTGGTCGCGCGGCCGATCCTGAACCTGCACTGGCCGCTGCTGGCCGGGTTCGTGCAGCCGCTGGGCGGCGAGTACGCGGCGCGCCGGTCGCTGCTGGAGCGGCTGCCGTTCCCGACCGGCTACGGCGTGGAGACCGCGATGCTGATCGACACCCTGGCGCTGGTCGGGCTGGACGGCATGGCCCAGGTGGACGTGGGCGTGCGGCTGCACCACCACCAGGACGACGCGGGCCTGGGCCGGATGGCCAGCGAGATCATGCAGGTCGCGTGGGAGCGACTGCGGCGCGAGGGCCGGATAGTCCCCGGCGGGGACGACGCCCGCCCGCACACGCTGATGACCCAGTTCCACCGCGAGGCCGAGGGCTTCGCCCCGCGCTCGACCGACGTGACAGTGATCGAGCGGCCGCCTATGCGGACTCTGGCCCGGAACCGGGACGGCCTGCCGCCCGGGCCGCCGGCTTGGGCCTGAACCAGGAGACCAGGCCCTCGACCCGGACCCCGTCGGGGTCGCGCGGGAGGCTGTCGAACTCCTTGACCAGGGCTTCCAGGCGCTTCTGGAAGTCCGCGGCGACGTCGGGCGCCAGAGTGGAGGACAGGAACATGAGCATGCCGCTGTCCTTGGCCTGCTCGGTGTCTGTGGGGATTTCCTCGGCGTACATGTGCCGCAGGAAACGCTTGCGGTAGTCGGCCAGGTTCTCGTCGATGATCCGGCCCATGGCCTCGCGGGTCTCGTCCGGGTGCGCGGTCGGGTCGATGGTGACCGAACTCTGCGCCGACCGGTACTTGGTCTCCACGATGCCGGAAACCACCCGGGTCTCGGCGGCCTCGATCAGACCGGCTTCCAGCAGCACCTTCAGGTGCCGGTAGAGCTTGGTCTGCGGCTGGTCGAGCTCCTCGGCCAGTTCCTTGGCCGACTTCGGCACCCGGTCCCGGTTCAGCGCGCGCAGGATCGCCAGGCGCGTGGTGTCGGCGAGCGCCTTGATGGTGTCGACGTCCGTGACGGTGCGCACCACCTCCTGGATCAGTGCCACCTGCTCATGCGCGCCGGCGATCTCCTGGTGCGCCTCCCGGAGCGCGTCGCGCACCTCGGCATTGGCGTCCTGGATCGCGCCGCGCGCGGCCTCGAGCGCCCCGGCCAGGTCGGACGACGTGTTCTTGCTGCCCATGGGCTCCATCTTGCCAGACGCTCACGGATGCGTCATCATTCACTCAAGCGTGAATGATGTGGATGGGGTGAATGATCGCGCCAACGCGAACGTTCATGGATCAGGGAGGGTTCACGATGACCGCAACGGTGCTCGAGGCGAGTGGGGACACGGCGATGGAGGCGACAACCGAGCGGTTCGGGCCGGTCGAGGCAGCCACCGGATCGGCCGCCGGGACGCCCGCCGCCGCGCCGGTGGTCCCGCTCCGCCGCAACCGGAACTTCAACCTCCTGTGGGGCGGCGCGGTCTCGGCCCTGCTCGGCCTGAGCACCGCCGACATCGCCTACCCGCTGGTCATCCTGGCGATGACCGGCTCGCCGCTGAAGGCCGGCCTGTTCGCCACGGTGCAGCTGATCGCCTCGGTGCTGGCGACGCTGCCGGTCGGACAGCTCATGGACCGCAAGGACCGCCGCCGGATGCTCCTGCTGTCGGAGTCGGTGCGGGTGGCCGCCGCCGGTTCCGTGGCCGCCGCCTACTTCCTCGGTGCCCTGACGTTCTGGCACCTGCTGCTCACCGCCGCCGCACTCGGCGCCATCCAGCCCTTCGCCGGGGCCCGGACGCTGCTGCTGCGGCAGGTGGTGGCGCCCGAGCAGATCCCGGCCGCACTCACCGCCGAGCAGGTGCGGCAGCAGGGATGCGAGCTGGCGGGTCCGTCGCTGGGCGGGGCGATGTTCGGGATCTCGCGGGCGCTGCCGTTCCTGTTCGCCACGGTCACCGGGCTGGTCTCGCTGCTCACCGTGGTGCTGCTCAAGCTGCCGAAGTCCGTGACGCCGGCCGCCGAGAACGCAGGGAAGGCAGAGGCCGCCGACCGCCCCGAGTCCTCGCACGACGGCGCGCTCCTCGGCCTGAAGACCATCATGCGCGACCCGGTGATGCGCGCGACCACCCTCGCGCTGTGCCTGGTGAACACCGCCGGCTACCCGGTCTTCCTGAGCCTGGTGGTCCGCATGCACCAGAACCACGCCGCCTCCGGGACCACCGGCCTGGTGGTCGCCGCCATGGCGCTGGGCGGGCTGGGCGGCACCGCGCTGGTCAAGCCGCTGCACAAGGTGCTGCGTCCCGGGTGGCTGCTGATCCTGGCCTGCCTGGTCTTCGCGCTCACCAACTTCGGCATGACCTTCTTCGCCGCGCCAGTCGCGGACGCGGTGTTCCTCGCCCTCGGCGGCGCCGTCATCCCGTCGGCCGTGGTGATGGTCAACGTCCTGATCCTGCAGGCGGTGCCGGACGAGCAGCGCGGCCGGACCGCCGCCGCGCTCGACATGTTCCTGCTGGTCGGGATGCCGGCCGGAATGCTGGTGGCCAGCGCGACGCTGCAGTGGTTCTCGCCTACCGCGACGCTGCTGGGCCTGTCGCTGCTGACGACGGTCGCGGTGCTGTACGCGGTGTCCCAGAAGGCGCTGCGGGCCGCGCAGTGGCCGGACGCTCAGAGCGCCTGAGCTCGTCCCGGACCGGGGAGTGGGGGGGGGGGGGGGGGGGGGGGGGGGGGGGGGGCCGCCCCCCCCCCACTCCCCTTGTGCGTCCAGTTGTTCGTCCGGTTGTGCGTCCGGCGGGCCGTCCCGTGAACGGCTTCGTAGGCGGCTTCGTGGGCACCCTGGTGCACCGCGTACAGGCTGCGCGGGACGTGCTTGGGCAGGTGGCGCGGGTGCAGCTGGTGCGCCGGCCGCTCGTGGACCGGCTCCCCCGAGCGCGGGCCCAGGGTGTCCGCGGCCTTCACCACGACCGGCGCGGGCGCCGGCGGCCGGGACCGCGGTGTCGAGCCCCCGAACAGTCCGAGCCCGGCCAGCAGGCCGGTGCCGCACACCGCGACGACCGCCGCGAGCAGCGCGGGCCGGCTCATCGGCCGCGCCTCGCTCACCGCGCCCAGCCGGTCCCGGTACACCGGAGCATCGTCGCGGTACTCCGGCCCCGCGTCTTCGGCGGGCTCCCGGTCAAGCGGCTCGGTCCCGGTCATGCCCCTCATTAGACACAGGCGGGGGCTCCCGGTCGGGGTCCGGCCCGATGTCGGCCACCCGCTTCACCCGTCCGGACCTGGCACGCTGGCGCGCGGCGCGCAGCCGGCGCAGCCGTTTGACCACCTCCGGCTCCAGGGCCAGCGCCGCCTCGTCGTCCAGGAGCGCGTTGAGCAACTGGTAGTAGCGGGTCGCAGAGATCTGGAACCGCTCCCGGATCGCCTGCTCCTTGCTGCCGGCGTTGCGCCACCACTGTTTCTCGAAGGCCAGGATCGCGCGGTCCCGGTCTGTCAATCCGCCCCCGGGCTCGCTGGTGTTCATGCAGGACAGGGTACGGCCGGCCACCCACACAGCGGTGGAGTGGGCCCATGGCGTACCGTTGGTCCGTCCAGGTACAGGTCTATACCAATCAACACGTGTAGGTGCGATGACACTGCTGACGAACGCCCGGATCGTCCTGCCCGACGGTGTGCGAGCCGGCTGGCTGCGCCTGGACGGCCACCGGATCGCCGAGGTGGGCCCGGAGGGCTCGGTTCCGCGAGCGTCCGCCACCGACCCCCACGAGGAATCCATAGACCTGGCCGGGCGCTATGTCCTGCCCGGCTTCGTCGACATGCACGTCCACGGCGGCGGGGGCGCGGCCTTCAGCTCCGGCGACGTCGAGCAGGCGGTGCGCGCCGCGGCGTTCCACCGCGCGCACGGCACCACCACGATCATGGCCTCGACGGTCTCCACCGAGCTGGACGAGCTGCAGCGCTACCTGTCCGACCTCGCGGGCCTGGTCGAGGACGGCCTGCTGGCCGGGCTGCACCTGGAGGGCCCGTTCATCTCCAAGGCCCGCTGCGGCGCCCACGACCCGGCCCTGCTGCGCGCGCCGGACCCGGCGCTGCTGCGGCCGCTGCTGGCCGCCGGGCGCGGCACGGTGAAGATGGTGACCCTGGCGCCGGAGCTGGACTTCGGCATCGAGGCCACCGCGCTGCTGGCGAACTCCGGCGTGATCGCCGCGGTCGGGCACACCGACGGCGGCTACGGCATCACCGAGCAGGCCTTCTCCAACGGCGCCAAGGTGGCCACCCACCTGTTCAACGCGATGCCCGGGGTGCACCACCGCGAGCCGGGCCCGGTGGTGGCCGCGATCGAGGACGAGTCGGTGATCGTCGAGCTCGTCAACGACGGCATCCACGTGCACCCGGCGGTGATCGGCATGGTCTTCAACGCCGTCGGCCCGCACCGCGTGGCCCTGATCACCGACGCCATGGCCGCGGCCGGCCAGCCCGACGGCATGTACCGGCTCGGCGCGCTGGAGGTGGAGGTGGCCGCCGGCGTGGCCCGGCTCTCCGGCGGCGGCTCGATCGCCGGCAGCACCCTGACCATGGACGTCGCGTTCCGCCGCGCGGTGCGCGAGCTGGGCCTGCCGATCCACGACGCCGCCGTGTCGGCCTCGCTGACCCCGGCGCTGGCCCTGGGCCTGGACCACGAGATCGGCTCCCTGGAGGCCGGCAAGTTCGCCGACCTGGTCGTGCTCGACGACGAGCTGGAGGTGCGCGGGGTCGTGAAGCGCGGCCAATGGACCCTGGCGCTCGAGGAATAAGCAGCGCCCGTACTTCACAGCATGTAATTCAATACACGTCATCCGCTTCCCGGAAGCGGGAATAGTATCGCCCTCCGACAATCGGCGGATGGGGATTCCCCGACTGGAACCCATCAACTCCTTGAGCCGGTCTTGCCACCGACCGGCCCCCCGCGCGCCGTTCGCCTCGCGAATCAGACCCCGTTCACCTCGGGGTTCCCACCGGCCCCACGCGTTCGTACTCGCGTTCCGGCCCCGCCCAGGCAGATGCGCCGCCCGGGTGAATCTTCACCGCCCTGGACGGCTTTCCAGCTATAAAAGCCCGACCCGCTGGGCGAGAATCCATGTGTGAGCTTCACCTGAATCTGGTTTTCATCCCGCTTCGGGAACGAATGGCCCCGCCGAGCCGGGCGACGGCCACTCTCCATAGCCGACCGCACCACTAGGTAGAGATTCACGCACGGCGACCGAAAAACGCCGGGCACTCGCAGGCGAAGGAGTCGCTGTCATGGTCTTCTCGGTATCCGGTGTACTGCTGCTGGGCATCATCACCTTCATCCTGTTCCGCAAGGACGGGCTCAAGGTCTCGCACATGATCGTGTGCGCGCTGCTCGGGTTCTACCTGGCGTCCACCTCGATCGCCCCGAACATCAAGCAGAGCGGCGCCTCCATCGCCAGCTTCATCAGCAACCTGCACTTCTAGGCGGGCGCGCGAGAGCTGATCCGGTGTCGAACAGCTAGTTAAGGGGTCGAACACACATGGCGGGATCGGTGGGGTCGGAGAACCCCATCCAGCGCCTGGCCCGCGGCTTCCGTGATCATCCGATCACGGAAGCCTTCGGCCGTTACACGAACACCACCCGGCACGCCTCCAAGCGGGCCAAGGCGCGGGCGCTGGACATCGGGCACCCCGTGGTCGTGCTGGCCCGCGGGACCAAGCGCATGGCCGCGGACGCCAAGACCTACTGGACCGAGGCCGGCGGGCACGAGAAGCACAAGGAGTGGCGGGACCTGGCGGTCTTCGTCTTCGCCGTGTGCGCGGTGGCCGTGGGCTTCCAGCCGTACGGCATCCTGCTGCTGATCGCGGTCTGGGCGGCCGCGGCCACCTACCTGGGCCGGGACCGGCCCGACCCCGGCAAGGACCCGGAGAGCGAGGCGCACGTCGCGCGGCTGCAGTCGGCGTACAACGGCCTGGTCCCCTACCTGATGGACACCCACGACCCGGACGAGCGCTTCAAGCCCGGCGGCGGCTACCGCGACGGGTTCACCGAATGGGAGTTCGACGAGGGCGACCGGCTGGTCACGCTCAAGCTCCAGTACTCCCCCTTCTTCAAGGACGGCGAGGCTGACTCCCGGGCCAAGGTCGAGCGGGCCCTGGAGGGCAAGATCGGCCAGTCCAACGAGTACCTCTACGACTGGGACGAGGAGGGCAACAAGCTCGCCGTCCGGATCCTGCCGCCGCTGCCGATCGGGATCCCGGCGCAGCCGTGGAAGGTCGCCGAGATCGAGTACGTGCTCGGTTTCACCGACCCCACCTCGACCGCGCGCCTGATCCCGGTGCAGCTGACCGCCGAGCCCGGCGGCGAGGTGCCGGTGGTGGAGCTGGCGCCGGTGGTCTGGCGGCACGGCCGGTTCGCCGCCGAGCCGCACCTGCTGGTGGCCGGCGTCCTGGGCAGCGGCAAGTCGAACCTGCTGCGCTCGCTGGCCGCCCAGGCCCTGGGCCACGGCCACCTGGTGACCGCGATCGACGCCGAGCACACCGGGCACTTCGACGAGTTCACCGGCCGCGACGGCGTGCTGCGCGTGGAGTCCCAGCCGGCCGCCGCGATGGACCTGCTGGACTGGGTCTGCGCGGAGTCCACGCGCCGGGCCGAGCGGCTGCGCGAGCTCGGCGACACCGAGGACACCCTGATGACCGAGCTGGCCAAGCCGATGTGGCTGTTCGTGGACGAGCTGGCGTCCCTGGGCGAGGCGGCCGGCCGGGCCGGGCTGGCCGATCCGCAGGACCTGCTGGCGGACCTGATGCGGGCCGGCCGGACCACCGGCGTGACCGTGGTGCTGTCCTGCCGCGCCGAGCGGGTCTCCGAGCTGCGGGCCACGGTGCGCAACCAGGCGCACGCCCGGGTCGGGCTCGGGCAGTTGCCGCCCGGGGCCTCCACCGCGCTGTTCGGCGGCACGCTGGAGATCGGCGGCCCGGCGGTCCTGCCCCCGGGACGCGGCTTCGCCCGGGTCGGCGGCGGTCCGGTGGTGCGGGTGCAGGTGCCGGTCGCGGCGGACGTCACCGCGGCGCTGCCGGTGCTGGTCGGCGCGGTCGTGACCGCCGGGGACGGTGCGGACCCCGAGGCCCGCGGGGACGACGGGGCCGACGGTTTCGGCGGGTTCGGCGGGTTCGATGGGAACAGCGCGGAAGGGCCGGACCTCTACTGAGCGGTGGCCGTGGGATCCACGGGGCGGGCGGTGCTGATGCGCCGCCCGCTTTCCATTGCCCCGGTATCGGTGAGAAGTTCCCGCTCGGCCGGGTGAGGATGCTCACGGGAGTAATCGTTTGAATTCGAACTGAGAACAGCTCCCGGCTGGGTAGGGTTGGGCACCATGAGTATCCCCAAGCGTGCCGCGATAGGCCTCGCGGCGACGGTGACGGCCCTGGTCATGACCGCCTGCTCGTCGAACGGCTCCAGCGGCGCGGCCTCCGGGGCGGGCGCGGCGACGTCGACGTCGACCACGGCCCCGGCACCGAGCACGAGCGCCGGGGCGCCGGCGGCGGCCGCCGGCTGGGCGCGGAACCCGGACCAGTCCTCGACCGCGCTGAAGGCCGGCCTGCCGATGCTCGGCAGCGAGGAGCTGCAGGTCCACTACCACGCCCACCTCGACGTGATCGTCGACGGCAAGCCGGTCACCGTGCCGCAGTACGTCGGCATCGACGAGAACGCGCAGACGATCACCGCGCTGCACACCCACGACACCAGCGGCGTGGTGCACATCGAGTCCGGCAAGGACGTCCCCTTCAAGCTCGGCCAGTTCTTCACCGAGTGGGGCCAGCCGCTGAGCACCACCCAGGTCGGCCCGGTCGCGATCGGCGGCGACAAGGCGCTGCACGTCTTCGTGAACGGCAAGGAGATCACCGGGGACCCGTCGCAGTACGTGTTCAAGGCGCACGACGAGATCGTGGTCTGGGTCGGCGACAAGGCGCAGACGCCTCAGGTGCCGTCCTCGTACGATTTCCCGCCGGGTCTTTAACAGAACCCTGTAGCGCATGACGGGTCGGGCCCTGCTCAGACAGGGTCCTGATCCGGTGTGACATTCAGCACTCGGCACAACGGGATAACGGAACACCGAACCTCTGTGCCGCGTGGGGCGCGATGCGCTACCTTCTAAGGGTGGCGATGTCTCAGGCGAGCGGTTCGACGGCGGGTCCGATGACTCCGCCGCGGCGCGTCGGGGTGCCGCCGCTGAACCTGGGCAACCAGGCCGTGGCCGACCGTCTGGACCGGCACTTCGCGGCGATCGTGGACGCGCCGGCGGCGCTCGACGACGACAACGCCAACGAGGCCCTGCAGACCATGATCGCGGTGCTGCCCCGGACCGGCGGCGCACGGCGTTCCGAGCGGGCGCTGTGGCTGCGCGCGCCGTTCCGTCGGCTGAAGCGGCTGATCGGGCTGTAGCGCCCCGGCCGTCCCGGGGTC
Source organism: Catenulispora sp. GP43 (assembly GCF_041260665.1). NCBI lineage: Bacteria > Bacillati > Actinomycetota > Actinomycetes > Catenulisporales > Catenulisporaceae > Catenulispora > Catenulispora sp. GP43. The sequence goes on from NZ_JBGCCT010000001.1 coordinate 623,344, forward strand.
CGGACGGTCAAATTCTGCGTCGCGTCGCGCGGCGGCATACCGTGGTCCCATGGCTGACACCACCAACGACGCCGGGATCGGCGCGCGCATCAAAGAGCTGGTCGCCGAGGAGCACCGGCTGCGGTCGCACCCGAACCCCACCCCCGAGGACCTGACCACGCTCAAGAGCACGGAGAACGAGCTGGACCAGTGCTGGGACCTGCTGCGGCAGCGGCGGGCCAAGCAGGAGACCGGCGGGAACCCGTCGGACGCCAGGGCCCGCGCGGTCGGCGAGGTCGAGGGCTACCTGCAGTAAGGCTGCCTGCGACAGACGACAGGGCGGCCCGGCGCTGATGCGCCGGGCCGCCCTTTTCAGTTCCCCGTTCCCCGTTACCCGTTCCCCCGTTCCCCCCACTGTCCCCCAGCCGGGCGGCTCCCCTCTCAGGCCTCCGTGATCGCGCTCGCGACCGTCTGCCGTGCCGCCCGGCGGGCCGGCACGACCGCGGCCAGGACCCCGGCCAGCGCGCCCGCCACGACGTAGATCAGCAGCTGGGTGTACGGGATCGCCAGGGCGCCGGCGCCGGTGGCCTTGGCCACCAGGTGCACCAGGGCCCAGCCGAAGCCGCCGCCCATCACGATCCCGAGCGAGACCCCCAGCACCGCCATCAGCATCGCCTCGACCATCAGCATCCGGCGCAGCTGCTGCCGGGTCAGGCCCAGCGCGCGCAGCAGGGCGCTCTCGCGGGTGCGCTCGAGGACCGACAGCGACAGGGTGTTGGCGATGCCGATCAGGGCGATCAGGATCGCCAGCCCCAGCATCGCGGTGAACATCGCGAGGATCTGGTTCAGGCTGCTGTTCAGCTGGTTCTTGTAGTCCGCGACGCTGTTCACGGTCAGCAGCGGGTCGCCGTCCACCGCGGCCTCGATCGCGGCCCGGGACGCGGCCGGCGACACGCCGGGCCTGGCCACCATGCTGACCGAATCCGGGCCCTTCGACGGCTGCAGCCGCTGGAAGTCCGGCACCGACACCGCCACGTCGGGCATGCCGATCCCGCTGTCCTCGTAGGTGGCCACGACCTTCAGCGTCACGGTTCCGCCGTCGGCCGCGGTCGCCGTGACCGTCTGTCCGACGGCCGTGTGCAGGGACGCGAGCTGGTTCTCCTGCAGCCCCACGGTGCCCGGGACGACGTCGCCGATCGAGCCCTGCTTCATGATCGGGTTGATCAGCTTGCCGTAGCCGACCGCGTCGATCGCGCCGGTGTGCTCCGAGCGGCCGTTGACCGTGATCTTGCCGTCGTACTCGGCGGCGACCGTGCCCAGCTCCGGCAGGGCCTTGAGCTTGGCCACGGCGTCGGCCGGGACCGCGCGGTCCTGGTCGGCGACCACCTGGTAGTCGAACGGGAAGTGCTGCTTGATGGAGTCCGTGGCCGAGGCCTTGATGGAGGCGGTGACCACGGTGAACATCGTCACCAGCGTGATGCCGATGGTGAGCGCGGCGGTGGTGGCGGCGACCCGGCGCGGGTTGCGGCCGGCGTTGGCCGTGGCCAGCCGGGCCGTCGGGCCGAAGGCCTTGCCGGGCAGCCAGCCCAGCACCCGGATCACCGGCGAGGCGATCACCGGGCCGAGGGCCAGCACGCCGACGAAGGTCACCATGGCCCCGACGGTCAGGACCATGAATCCGGTGCTGCGGTCCTGGTTCTGCATCCCCAGGTAGCCGACGGCGAGGCCGGCGGCGGCGATCAGCAGGCCGACGGTGACGCGGACCCGCCCGGCCTTGCGGGTCACCCGGGTCTCCCCGAGCTGCGCCGACAGCGCCTGCACCGGCGCCACGCGGGTGGCGGCGCGGGCCGGCAGCACCGCCGACCCGACGGTGAGCAGCAGGCCCAGGCCGATCGAGTACAGCGCCGCGCTCGGGTTGACGACCAGGTGGTCCGTCGGCGTGTTCATCCCGGCCGCGTTGAGCAGCGCGGACAGGCCCTTGGACAGCCCGATGCCGGCGAAGAAGCCGGCGGTGGACGCCAGCGCGCCGAAGACGAAGGCCTCGATGAGGGTGCTGCCGAACACTTGGCGGCGGGTGGCCCCGACGCAGCGCAACAGCGCCAGCTCGCGGGCCCGCTGCGCGACCAGGATCTGGAAGGTGTTCTGGATGACCAGCGCCGACACCAGCGCGGCGATGATGGCGAAGACGAGCAGGAACGTGCCGAAGCCGCTGGTGTATCCGGTGGCCTTGTCGGCCAGTTCGGTCTGGAGCTGCGCGCCGGTGTAGAAGGTGGCGCCGCTACCGTCCAGGACCGGCAGGTCCTTGAGCTCGGTGACGAGATGGTCCTGGCTCACGTCGGCCTTGGCGCGCACGGCGATCTGGTCGTACCCGGCGCTGCCGGTGACCTTCAGCGCGGTGGCGGTGTCGAAGCCGACGACCGATTCCCCGGCGTAGGTCTTGTCGGTGCTGGTGTCGAAGATGCCGACCAGGCGGAAGCTCTCCCGCTGGTCGCCGTGGTCGATCACGGTCACCTGGTCGCCCACGGCGAAGTGCTTGTCGTCGGCTGTGGACTTGTCCATGGCGACCTCGCCGGCGGCGGCCGGGGCGCGGCCGGAGGCGAAGTCGAAGTAGCCGAGCTTGGTGTCGGTCGGGAAGGAGACGCCGACCCCGGTGCCCCCGTTCTCCTTGACCAGCTTGCCGGTCTTGTCCAGCACCGGCGCCGGGCCCAGGACCCGGCCCTCGGCCGAGGCGACGTCCGGCAGGTTCCGGATCGCGTCCAGCGCCGCCGGGTCGACCGTCTTCTTGTCCTGCTGGTTCTCGATGCTGGAGACCTGCAGGCCGCCGGCCGGGGTGACGGCGGCGTCGACGTTCTTGGCCTGCCGGGCGAAGCTGTCGAAGAAGGACTGCTTGATGGAGTCGGTGAAGATCAGGGTGCCGGCGACGAAGCCGACGCCGAGCAGCACGGTGATCGAGGACAGGAGCATGCGGGCTTTGTGGGCCCGCAGGTTGGCCAGGGCCGTCTTCAGCATCGCGGTCTCACTCCCCGGCCGCGACGCGGTCCGGCCGGATCATGCGCAGCTGCGCCGTCACCGAGTCCGGAGTCGGGGACAGCACGTCGCCGCGCATGATGCCGTCCGCGAGGAACACCACCCGGTCGGCCGCGCAGGCCGCGGTGGTGTCGTGGGTGACCATCACGACGGTCTGGCCCAGCTCGCGCACGCTCATCCGCAGGAACGCCAGCACCTCGGCGCCGGACCGGGAGTCCAGGTTCCCGGTCGGCTCGTCGGCGAACACCACCTCCGGCCGGCTCATCAGCGCCCGGGCGCAGGCCACCCGCTGCTGCTGGCCGCCGGAGAGCTCGCCGGGGCGGTGCTTGAGCCGACCGCCCAGGTCCAGGACCCCGATCACCTGGTCCCACCACTGCTTCGGCGGCTTCAGGCCGGCCAGGTCCAGCGGCAGCAGGATGTTCTGCTCGGCGGTGAGCGTGGGCAGCAGGTTGAAGGACTGGAAGATGAAGCCGATCCGGCGGCGGCGCAGCAGCGTCAGGGCCTTGTCGTTCAGCTTGGTCAGCTCCACCCCGCCGATCTGCACCGAGCCGGACGAGGCGGTGTCCAGGCCCGCCAGGCAGTGCATCAGCGTGGACTTGCCGGACCCGGACGGGCCCATGATCGCGGTGAACTCCCCCTGGCCGAAGCCGACGGTGACGCCGTCCAGGGCGCGGACCGCGGTGGCGCCGGAGCCGTAGGTCTTGACGAGGTCGCGCGCGAGGACCGCGTAGCCGCTCGGCACGGACTCGGGGCTTTCTCTCAACGCTCGGGTGGTGGCGGACATGGAAACCCCTCCGGAAAACGTGGTGTGGGCGCTGCTGTTCGTGTGGGTGGGCGGGCGCTTCAGGCCCAAGAAAACGGTAGGGATCAAGGGGGGTCCCGGTCGTCGGCCGACGGGCTTGTCCCGGGGTAGTCGCCTGGCGGTGGTCCGGGCCGGCCGCGTACGACTCGAGGCTGGGGGGTGGCTGCGACTTCAGTCGCGCCGGGCCCGGGGGTCGGGCACTTGACCTGCGAGGACGCCAGTGGCGCCGGAAGGCCCGGCAGAAGGCCGGACGTTCTGGTCCCGCGCCACTCGTCCGAGTGATCTCGGCCGCGAAGGCGCTGATCACGTCGCCCGCCCGGGCTTACGCTCAGGGCGCTGCCGACTCCGGGAGGGACCATGCGACGGTGTCAGCATTCCTGCGGCTGCGAGGGGAACGCGGTCGGGCGCGACCCCGACAGCGGCCTGCTGTTGTGCGCGGCGTGCCTGGGGCGCTCGATCCTGGGGACGGACTGCTCGCGGGCGCGCAAGTACTTCGGGCACCGGCCGGTGCGGTTCGTGAACGCGGCCTGGACCGAACCGCCGCCGCTGCGGAACGGGGACCGGTCGCGGGTGCCGGAGGGGTTCGAGATGTTCCTCACCGTGCGGACCGAGCCGGGGGCGGCGGCCTGGGACTTCCTGCCGCTGGCCCGCGTCGGGGCCGGCGCGGCGACCAATCCGCAGCGTCCGCCGAAGGATCCGCCGCCCGGACCGCTCCCGCCGCCGCCCGCGCGGCCGGTGCAGCCCAATCCGCCGCGCCGTTGAGGGATTCCGACACCTGTTCGACCGGCCGCCCGAAGGCTAGCCTCACGGACAATCAAAGCTCTCATTCGCAGGGGTGGACGTGACGAGCGAGTCGGGCGGCTCGGAGACCGGCGGCGACCGGTACCGCGGCCGGTTCGCCAGGCACGCCAAGGCGGCGGCGGTGGTCCTGGCCGGGATCGTCGCCCTGTTCACCGCGGTCGGCGGCATGATCGCCCTGGTGTGCCGCGACCCCGAGGGCGACCCGGCGTCGGCGGTGACCACGACCGTGGCCGGCGTCCAGGACACGGTCGCGCCGAGTCCGACGGCCGGTCCCACGCCCGCGCCGACGTCCAGCAGCGCGCAGGCGGTGACCCTCCGGGGCGCTCCCCCGGCGCCGGCCCCGCAGTGGGAGGGCGACGTCCGGGTCGACGCGCTCGGGTACTCGCTGGCCACCGTCCCGCCGAGCCCGGACCAGTCCGGCCGCCCCGACATCAGCGCCGCGTTCGACGGGACCGTCTTCGCCGGGCTGGGAGCCGCGCGGTGGACGGCGACGGCCGCGCCGAGCCCGAGGGCGTGCGCGCCGTTGATACTGGCGCAGAACATGACGCACGTGACGGCCGTGCCGGGCGACGTGTACTGCGTCCGCGTGGCCCACAGCACCCGGAACCCCGGGAACCAGTACGCGGCGGTGCTCATCATCGCGCAGGGACGGGACTCGACGGACTTCCCCTACCTCCGGATCCATGCCACGGTGTGGCCGGACCAGCAGTGAAGGCGCGGCGTTAATCGCCGCCGAACTGATGGACGCGTACAACGCGATAGCCGAAGACGACGAGCCGCTGAGCCTGGAGCTCCTCCCCGAGATCCGCGAGAGCGACGCCGCCGGCATCCCCCGCTCGAGGTCTTCGCCCGCTTCACCGTGACCGAGCACGCGGCACCGGGACGGCCCGGCGACCCCGACGTCAGGCTGCTGATCTGCACCCCCACCGGCGCACCGGGGCCCCGTCCGGCGATCTACTACTCGTTCGGCGGCGGCATGTTCAGCGGCGACCACCGCCACCGCCCGAACGTCGACCCCCTGCTCGACATCGCGCCCCTCGACGACCTCCGCACCGGCCTGCTCTGGACCGCCGACCACGCCGCCGACCTGGGCATCGACCCGCAGCGCATCATCATCGCCGGCACCAGCGCCGGCGGCGCCCTGACCGCCGCACTGGCCCTGACGGTCCGCGACCAGGGCGGACCGCGCCTGCTCGGCCAGCTCCTGATGTCACCGATGCTCGACGACCGCAACGACAGCCCCTCGATGCACCGCATGGAAGGCATCGACATCTGGGACCGCACCACGAACGGCTTCGGCTGGAGCGCACTGCTCGGCTCGACCTGCGGCGCCCCGGACGTCTCCCCGTATGCCGCACCCGCCCGCGCCACCGACTTGTCGGGCCTGCCTCCGACCTACCTCGACACCGGCTCCGCCGAATCCCTCCGCGACGAGATCACCGACTATGCCACCCGCATCTGGGCCGCCAGCGGTGCGGCGGAGCTGCACATCTGGTCCGGCGGCTTCCACTGCTTCGACAAGGTCGTGCCCGAGTCGCGGGTCAGCCGGGCGGCGGTGGAGGCGCGGCACGCCTGGATCGGGCGGTTGCTGGCGGGGTAGCCCGGTTTCCCGGGCCGGACTGTCACCGTACAAAGAGAGCCGCTGAGGGGACTCGAACCCCTAACCGCCTGTTTACAAGACAGGTGCGCTGCCAATTGCGCCACAGCGGCCGGACCGGATGACCGGCACGCCGATCTGATCCGCCGCCATGGTACCCAACCGGGCGGGTGTTGCCCCAGTCCGTTTCGCCGTCTGCCACCATTGACGGATGTCCAGCACCCAGAATCGCCTCATCGCCGCCTGTGACGGCGCCACCAAAGGGAACCCCGGTCCGTCGGCGTGGGCGTGGGTCCTGGCCGATGCGGACGGGACTGTCCTGCGGTGGCGGTCGGGGCCTTTGGGGCACGCGACCAACAACATCGCAGAGCTGACCGCTCTGCGGGAGCTGCTGGTGGAGGTCGGGGTCGGGGCCCGGGTGGAGGCTCGGCTGGACTCCCAGTACACGATCAACGCCGTGACCAAGTGGCTGCCCTCCTGGAAGAAGAACGGGTGGATGACCGCCGGGAAGAAGCCGGTGGCCAACGCCGACCTGATCCGGGAGATCGACGCCCTGCTGGGGAGCCGTGACGTCGTGTTCGTGCACGTCGCGGCACACCAGGTGAACGGCGACCCGTACAACGACCTCGCCGACCGGGCCGCGAGCGCCAGCGCGATCAGCCAGCAGGCGCTGGCCGGGTCGGACGCCTCGCAGGTGCCGGGGACCCCGGACCGGCCCGCCGGGAGCGGCCGGGCGAGCGGCGGTGGCGGCGCCAAGAGCAGCAGCAAGAGCAGCAGTGGCGGTGGCGGTGGCGGTGGCGGTGGCGGTGGCGACGCCAAGCCGAGGAAGGCCTTCACCATCCAGGCCAAGTTCGCCGGCACCTGCTCCTGCGGCCAGGGCTACGACGCCGGCGAGAAGATCACCAAGCTCGACAGCGGCCGCTGGGGCCATCCCGCCTGCGCGTGATCAGGGAAGGGTGATCGGGCAGGGGTGATCGGGCAGCGCTGGCCAGCAAGCCGCCGCTGGCCATAGCGCAGCCGAGCCAACGCAGGCCAACGCCCGGCCGTAGCCGGCCAAGCCGCCGCCGGCCGCCCCCGACACCACCCCCAACACCGACGGCGGCCGAGGCCCCAGCCCCGACCGCCGTCGTCGTCATCATCACCGCCGAACCGCTAACCGCTACCGGCCCGGCGTCACCGCACTCACTCCGCGGGCACCTGGACCGTCCGCACCTCGCCGTCGCCGAGGTGCAGCAGCGCGCGCCCGGGCTGGATCTGGCCGCCGACCTGGCCGCGGCTGATGCGCACGCCGATCAGGTCGCCGTCCATCGGCGACTGCGGCGACAGGAGCGCGCCGCGCCGGCCGCGGCGGGCGTCCACGTGCCAGCCGCTGAAGCCGGTGTTCAGGTCCTCGGCGCTGCCCGCGACGACCAGGGCCTGGGCGCGGTCGCCGCCCTGGTTGATCACTTCGCGCAGCAGGGTGCCGGCCGGGGCCTCCTTCAGCATCTCCGCGTCGTCGATCAGGACGCAGACCGGGTGGCCGCCCGCGCTGTCCAGGGCCGTGCGCAGCTCGTCCTCGCCGAGGTCGGAGTTCTCGAAGACGGCCAGGACGCCGCGCTCGCCGGCCATCTTGCGCAGCGGCGAGTTGCGCGGGGCCACCAGGATCACCTGCGAGCCCTGGACCACCAGGGTGCGGGCCATCATCACCAGCATCGTCGAGCGGCCGGACTTCGGCGGCCCGGCGATCACGAAGGCCGGCACGCCGTCGCCGAGGTCGGGACCGGCGCCGATGAGCTCGTCGCCGCCGACGCCGGCCAGCGCCCACAGCGGCCGGCCCTGCGAGGCCTCGTCGCGCAGCTCCCAGGCCTCGGCCAGGGAGATGCGGTTGGGCAGCACGTCGACCCGGAACGGGCGGCGGGCGCGCGGGATCTGCGCGTCGCGGGCCCGGGCCTGCTCGGCGATCGCCGCCAGGGCCGCGGCCTGCGCCTGGCCGGAGCCGTCCGGCGTCAGCAGCGCGACCTGGGTCTCCAGGCCGGACTCCGAGCGGAAGGCGCGGCCGGTGGCGATCTCGTCCGGGATCTTGCGCGGGTGCAGGCCGATGAGGCCGAAGTCGGACTTGTCCGGGAGCCGGAAGGACATCTTGTCCTCGGTCAGCGAGGCCACCCGGCCGGAGAGCACCAGGCGGTCGCCGGTGGCGATGACGTGCACGCCGGCGCCCTGGCCCTCACGCATGATCTTCATGATCTGGTCGGTCAGCACCCCGCCGTCGATCTCGCCGAGCGAGCCCAGGAAGCCGTCCCAGCGGTCCAGGAACACGATGATGTGCGGCAGCCTCTGGTCCGCCGGCACCGACATGCGCTGCTCGACGATGCCCGCGTAGCCCTGCGAGGCCAGCTTCTCCTGGCGGTCGGTGATCTCCTGCATCAGCCGGTTGATCAGCCGGGTGGCCCGCTCGGCCTGCTGCCGCTGCACCACCGCGCCGCAGTGCGGCAGCGCGGTCAGCGGGAGCAGGGCGCCGGAGCCGCAGTCGATGCCGTAGATGTGGACGTCGGCCGTGGACTGGGTGAGCGCGATCGCGCCGGCCATCGTGCGCAGCAGCTGCGAGCGGCCCGAACGAGGCGCGCCGGCCACGAGCATGTGGCCCAGCGAGGCGAAGTCCAGCACCGCCGCGCGCCGCGCCTGCAGCGCCGGCAGGTCGTCGATGCCCCACGGCACCGGCGCCAGGTCGTGGCCGCCGTGCCGGCGCACCGGGGGCACGTCCGACAGCAGCACCGTGTCCTGCAACGCAGGCAGCCACGGCGAGTGCTGCGGCGGGATCTGCATCGCCGCGTTCGCCTCGCGGATCGCGTCGACCAGCACCTTCAGGTCCGTGATCTCCGCGTCGTCCTCGACCTTGGGGCCCTCGGGCTTCTTCGGCGGGGCGGCGGCCAGCGCCGGCCAGTCCAGCCGGGTGCTCCACACCGAGGACTGCGACACCACGTTCGCGCCGGGGCGCCGCCCGCCGACCCGGCCGGCCTGGAAGGGCACCAGCGAGTTGGCGCCGAGCCGCACGTAGGCGCGGCCGGGCGTGGACTTGGAGATGAAGCCGGCCGACGGGTCGTCGATCACGTCCGTGGACTCGTTGCCGTCGGTGACGCGCAGCGCGATGCGCAGGTTGGTGTTGGCCCGGATCTCCGGCGAGACCACACCGGAGGGACGCTGGGTGGCCAGCAGCAGGTGGATACCGAGCGAGCGGCCACGCTGGGCGATGTTCACCAGGCCGGTGACGAAGTCCGGCAGCTCGCGCACCATCGAGGCGAACTCGTCGATGACGATGAGCAGCCGCGGCATCGGCGACAGGTGCGTGTTCTTCTTCCGGATGTCGCCGTAGTCCTCGATGTCCTTGGCGCCGGCCTCGGCCAGGATGTGCTCCCGGCGCTTCAGCTCCGCGCCCAGGGACTCCAGGGCCCGCTCCACCAGGTGGTTGTCCAGGTCGGTGACCATGCCGACGGTGTGCGGCAGCTGGACACAGTCCTTGAACGCCGAACCGCCCTTGTAGTCCACGAGGACGAAGGTCATGGCGGTCGGCTTGTTGGCCACCGCCAGCGAGGCCACGATCGTCTGCAGCAGCTCGGACTTACCGGCACCGGTGGTACCGGCGATCAGGCCGTGCGGGCCGTCGCGGCGGATGTCGATGCCGAACGGGCCGTCGAAGGACTCACCCAGCATCGCCATGGTCGTCTCGCCGCCCATGGTCCAGCGCGCGGCGATGGCCTGGCTGGTCGGCGGCTCCAGGCCCAGCACGTCCAGCAGGCGCGCCGAGTTCGGGATGCCGCTGGCCTCCTCGTTGCCGGAGACGTCGCGCACCGCGGCCAGGCCGCGCACCAGGCGCTGGCACCACACCGGGGACACCGCGTCCGGCCGCACGCCGCGCAGCATGTCGCTGCCGACCTGCTGCACCCGCAGGCCCTGCGGCTCCACGACCACGATGGCCTGGCACTCGCCGGGCAGGAAGCGGTCCTCGCCGTCCAGGCAGATGGAGCGGATGCCGACCATCGGGCCCTGCTGCAGGACCTGGATCATGCCGGGCATGGAGCGCAGCCGGCGCGAGCCGTCCAGGATCACCACGATGTCCGGGTCCTTGAACGCGACGTTCTCGCCGCCGCTGGCCATGTGCTCCTTCATCCGGAAGCTCAGCTGCTGCGACAGTTCGGCGATGCGCTGCGCGACCGACTCGGCGTCGGTGCCGATCAGGGCACTGGCGTTCTGGCCGGAACTGGGCCGCAGGTGCGGCAGCCAGCGCATCCACTCCCAGTCCTGCTGGGCGTGGGAGTCGGTGAGCAGCACGAACTGCACGTCGTCCGGGCTGGACAGGGCCGCGGTCTGGGCCACCAGCCAGCGGGCCAGGGCGCGCGGGGTGCCGGCCGGGCCGGCCACGCCGATCACGCCGCGGTCCTTGAACGGGATGGTCACCGGGGCCTCGGGGACGGTCCAGGCGACGTTGCGCCGGTGCTCGTCCTGCTCCGGGTCCTCCAGCACGACCTCGGAGTCCTGGTCCAGGGTGCCGACCCGGAGCAGCAGGTGGTCGGCGTCGCGGCGGCGGCGCTCCCACAGCCGCTGGCGCGGGCCGATGCCGATGTCCAGCAGCGTCGCCGGGTCCGGGCTCTCCTGGCGCCGGGCGTTGCGCTCCAGCGACAGCGCCTCGCGGGCGTCCTGCTCGATGCGGGCCTTCTTCGCCTCGTACTCGGCGACCTGCTGCGTGAAGGTCTTCTTGCCGGTCTTCTTCTCCTGCCAGAAGTTGCCCAGCATCATCATCGGCGACATCGCCGCCATCATCAGGTACTGCGGCCGGTTCATCATCACGGCCATCAGGACCGCGCCCATCACCGGCAGGACCAGCATCACGATCGGGAACGGCCGCTTGTGGTCGTCCTTGACCGGGTTCGGCAGCTTGAACCGGGTCTGGCGCTCCGGCGGCAGGATGCGCGGGGGCCGGTTGTAGTCCAGGAACGCGCCGTCCTCCGACGGGGTCAGCGCGGCGTCCGGCGGCGTGAAGTAGCCGACCTCGAGGATCGTCGTGCCGATCACGACCTGCATCCCCGGCTTCCACTCGGCCTCCCCGACCAGTGGCTGCTTCTCCAGGGCCGCGGCCACGCCCTCGTACGGGGCCACGCGGATCACACCTCGGACATCCAGGCTGACACGCAGCGCGAAGTCCGGTATGCCCGGGTCGTCGATCTTCACTCGGTTACGCCGCGATCGTCCGATATCGGCGTAACCGGGGTTTATTCGGTGCACGCCGCCGGCGTCGGGCCCGCCGGCGACCCGGACCTCGACCGTGCCATAGGGTTCCGCGGGCAGACAGCCCGAGGGGTTGTGGAGGGAAACCACTGAGCCCTCGCGCAAAGGCGAGGAGGCCAAAGAGTGGCGTTGGTCCACGAGATTGCCGTCCACGAACAGGAGGGGTGGCGACCCCGGGTTCGGTCCCTGCGTCCCCAGCATTCGACCCAACTGGTCCGCGACCTGCGGGATCGATGACTCCCCGTCCGCGTCCAGCAGTGCGTCCATCCAGGAGCCCTGGACAGGATCCACCACCGTCAACGTCATACGCATGACTCGGAAGTCTACGGCCAGCGGCGGCAGGGGATAAGGTCCGCCCTGACAAGCGCGGATCGGCCATCGGGAGCCCTCGTTCGCGCCCGGCGCACACGATCCGCCCACGACGGGCCGGACAGGAGGCTTCCATGGTCGTCGGCATAGCGATAGCCCTGGTCGGGGCGCTATGCGGGCCGGCACTGGCACGCGGGGTGTATCAGATGTCGGTCGACGCCGACACGCCCGCGCGGCACCGGTGCGGACACTGCGGTGTCCGACTGCCGGACGGCTGGATCCGGTTCGCCCTGTGGCCGGGCCGCTGCGGCGCGTGCCGGGGGCCGCTCGGGCCGCGGGTGTGGCTGGTCGCGCCGGTGGCGGCGGTCGGCGGGTTCGTGGTCGGACACCGACTCGGCAACGACCCGGTGACCCTGTCGTTCCTGGTCTTTGCGCTGGGCTGCGTCCTGCTCGCCTTCATCGACCTGGCGGTCCGCCGGCTGCCGGACCAGCTGACCGCGCCGCTGGCCGTACTCGGCGTCGTGGGCCTGGGCACCGCGTCGTATCTGGGCCGTGACATGACCCCGCTGCTCAGGGGGCTGATTGCGGCGGCCCTGGCCGGCGGGCTCTTCCTGGGGCTGGCCTGGGTCCGGCCGGACGGCGAGGGGATGGGGCTGGGCGACGCCAAGCTGGCCGCGGTGCTCGGTCTGTTCCTGGGCTACCTCGGCTGGCGGGACCTGGTGCTCGGCATGCTCGCCGGGACCTTCTCCGCGGCGCTGTTCGCCGTGGTCATGATGCGCATGGGCCGGATGGACCGGAAGTCGGCGCTGACGTACGGGCCGTTCCTACTGCTCGGGGCGTTCTTCGCGGTCCTCGTGGGATGAGCCGGACGACCGGAAGGCCTGGAAGGCCTTAATGACCCGGATGAGCCCGCCGCGCGGCGGGCCCGCCCGGACCCGCCGTCAGCTCGCGCTGGAGGGCTGGAACTGCCCGTAGATCCCGGTGTTCGCCTCGGTCTCGGCGGCCACGGAGATCGCCGCGCCGCCGGAGAAGGTCAGCGCCACCGGCGAGTTGTGGCCGGGCACCGAGCCGGAGTTGTTCAGCACCATCTTCGGGCCGTTCGGCGCGGCCAGGTTCAGCGCCGAGTGCGCGCCGAGGTCCAGGCTGCCGCCGGTGACCGGCACCGACTTGCCGTTGACGGTCACGCCGGACAGCTCGGCCGGCTGGTCGCCGTTGTTGACCACGGTGCCGGTCACCTGCGCGGTGCCGGTGGCCGGGTCCACGACCACGACCATGTCCAGGGCCTGCAGGTCGCCGCTGGCACCGGCGGCGAAGTTCGGCTGGATCTGCAGGGTCGCTGCGCCGCCGCCGGCGGCGCAGCCGGTCGCGACCGCTGCTGTGCCGGCGACTGCGGCGATGACGAGGGCGATGCGCATGCTCTTCACGGCGGAACGGCTCCTAGACGGTCCAACTGGCTCATGGGCCGCCGCCGTTGTCGATCGCGGTGGTGCCGGGTCCGGTCGCGGATTCGTGCGACTTCCCGACCACCCGATGAAATGGCGGCTCGCAGCCAGTGTAAAAGGGCCTCAGATCAGCTCCGGGCCCGGGGCCCGATCCACCGGAGTGATGTTCGCTACTGCCCGGGAGCGGGCAGGCCGGCAGCCGCCGTGGCGGGGGGCCGTGGCGTGTCCGTGGCGCGTCCGTGTCAGAACCGTGCCGCGGCGCGCCGGAGGCACGCCGCGGCGGCGGGTGTCACCAGAAGACGAGGAAGCCCAGGGCGCGCCCGACACGCCGGGTGACCCCGGCCAGGGCGCGGAAGGGCCACGTCAGCACGGACCAGGCCCTCGCCCGGGCCTTGGCCCGCGCGACCTCCCGCCGGTAGGCCCGCACCTCGGCGTCGAGGGCGGAGATGTCGTCGGGGACGACCACGACCTGGAAGCCGCTGTCGTCGCCCGGATCGCCGAAGGAACCGAAGGAATGATCGCCGTTGTCGCGACCTGGACTGTTCACCTGTGTCTGCACCCACCCCACGCGTCGTCGTCGGGAGCCGTAGCGTCATTGTGCGCTTTGCAGAGCGTTGTGCCCAGAGAGATGGGGCTCGTAATCCCGCTGGGATTCCCCGATTTTCCGCGCCCCCGCCCCCCGCTATCGATCGAGATCGACCAAGATCGACCGCCGTGCCGGATGGAGATCGTCGGGCGCTTTGCGATGGCGATTGAGCTGCACGAGCACGCCAAAGGGGGGTTTGTCAAGCCCCCACGGGTGCGCTGACCTGCGCAAACGGTCTTCAGAACGGGCGTACAACGTGGTATCCTGGAGAGCCACGGAAGGGGCACTTATCACATGACGTTCAAAGTTGGCGAGACCGTGGTCTATCCCCATCACGGGGCCGCGCTCATCGAGGATATCGAGATCCGCGTGATCAAGGGCGAGCCGAAGGAATACCTCGTGCTGAAGGTGGCGCAAGGTGATCTGACCGTACGCGTGCCCTCTGAGAAGGCCGAGTACGTCGGCGTGCGCGACGTGGTCGACCAGGGCGGCCTGGAGCGCGTGTTCGACGTTCTGCGCGCGCCGCACACCGAGGAGCCGACCAACTGGTCGCGCCGCTACAAGGCGAACATCGAGAAGATCCAGTCCGGCGACGTCATCAAGGTGGCCGAGGTGGTGCGCGACCTGTGGCGCCGCGACCGCGACCGCGGGCTGTCCGCCGGCGAGAAGCGCATGCTGGCCAAGGCACGGCAGATCCTGGTCAGCGAGCTGGCGCTGGCCGAGGCCACGAACGAGGACAAGGCGGACGCCATCCTCGACGAGGTCTTGGCTTCCTAAAGGTTCAGCGCTTCCTGAAGGCTCGGCTCCACCGCTTGTCCTGAATCGTGTGAGCACCATCGTTCTTTTCAGCATGAGCACGCCATCCGGCCCCGCGGCAGCAGCCGTCGGGGCCGGCGGCTTGTTGTGCGCTAATGTCCCGAGCCGTGAGCATGAGTACTGATCCCGCCCCCGAGACCGGACCCGCGGCCGCGCCCGGCCGGGCGGCCGTGATCGTCCCGGCCGCCGGCCGGGGCGAGCGGCTGGGCCCCGGCGCCCCGAAGGCCCTGCGCGAGCTGGGCGGTTTCCCGCTGCTGGTGCACGCGGTCCGCACGCTGGCCGCCGCGCGCTCGGTGGACCTGGTCGTGGTGGCCGCGCCGCCGGACCCGCAGGGCCTGGCCGAGGTGCAGCGGCTGGCGGCCGACCTGCCCGGCGACACCCGCGTGGTGGCCGGCGGGAGCAGCCGGCAGGAGTCGGTGGCGCTGGCGCTGGCGGCCCTGCCCGAGGACTGCGACGTGGTCCTGGTCCACGACGCCGCCCGCGCGCTGACCCCGGTCGACGTCGTCGAGGCGGTGGTGGCCGCGGTGCGCGGCGGGGCCGGCGCGGTGATCCCGGTGCTGCCGGTGACCGACACCATCAAGGCCGTGGACGGCGATCTGGTGACCGCGACCGTGGACCGCTCCACACTGCGCGCGGTCCAGACGCCCCAGGGCTTCACCCGCGCCATACTCACCAAGGCGCACGCGGCCTCCGACCCGGCAGCCCCCGCCACGGACGACGCCGGACTGGTCGAGGCGCTCGGCCTGCCGGTGCGCACGGTCCCCGGGCACGCCGAGGCCTTCAAGATCACCACACCGTTCGACCTGGTACTGGCCGAGGCCGTGCTCAGGAGGCGGCGGTGACCGCCCTGCCGCTGGTCGGCATCGGGGTCGACGTCCACGCCTTCGAAGAAGGGCGCGAGCTCTGGATCGGCGGCCTGCACTGGCCCGGCGAGGTCGGGCTGGCCGGACACTCGGACGCCGACGTGGTCGCGCACGCCGCCTGCAACGCGCTGTTCTCGGCGGCCGGGCTCGGCGACCTCGGGGCGCAGTTCGGGACGAGCGACCCGGAATGGGCCGGCGCCTCGGGGCTGAAGCTGCTCGGCGAGGCGGCGCGCCGGGTGCGCGAGGCCGGGTTCGAGATCGGGAACGTCTCGGTGCAGCTGGTCGGAGTCCGGCCGCGGATCGGCAAGCGGCGCGCGGAGTCCGAACAGGCGCTCAGCCAGGCGGCCGGGGCCCCGGTGCGGCTGGCGGCCGCGACCACCGACGGGCTCGGATTCACCGGCAAGGGCGAGGGACTGGCCGGGATCGCGACCGCGATCGTGTTCGGCGCCGTGGTGAGGCCCGAGCGATCGTGAGCCGATCGACGCTCCGGCCGAATCCCGCTGATCGCTCGCACTGTGCCCCCTGTCGGTCACGGTGGGACGACAAAACGATGATCATCCCACGATCGCGGGGCAAAATTGACGGACCCGGCACGGGGTCGAAACCCCGTGTGCTAGGAATGGAAACGTGAACCTCATATCCCGCTGCTGCGCCTACGACCCGCGTCGGCGACGCGGTCGAGAACTGCACGTGCAGCGTTGTGGCCGGGGATTCCGGACACACCGCCTCCGCGGCGCGCGCCAGCGCCGCAGATGAGGACGTTGTCGATCCCGGTCTCCACGCCCCACT
Organism: Catenulispora sp. GP43; assembly: GCF_041260665.1. NCBI lineage: Bacteria > Bacillati > Actinomycetota > Actinomycetes > Catenulisporales > Catenulisporaceae > Catenulispora > Catenulispora sp. GP43. The sequence goes on from NZ_JBGCCT010000001.1 coordinate 639,614, forward strand.
TGCCCACCTGGTCCGCGCGCTCGGCGTAGGGCCAGGACAGGTCCCGGTGGAAGATGTGGCCGCCGGGCATCGCCAGCTCCGCCTGCAGATCCTCGGTCGTCTTGGCCTCCAGGCACGGCCGGCCCTGCGCGTCCAGCGCCAGGCAGTCGGCCAGCGGCTCCTCCAGATAGGCGTCCAGGCCGGCCACCGCGGCCCGCACCATCTCCTCCTTCGTCGCGCCGCCGGGCAGGGTGTGCAGCGAGAACAGCGTCAGGGTCTGCACGTCGGGCCGCTTGAGCAGGTCCTTGCCCAGGATCGAGCGGTCGGTGAGGGTGTGGCAGTAGACCTCGGAGGGCAGCGGGTCCGGCAGCCGGCCGGCGTGTGAGTCCTGATAGGCCTGGCGCAGGTGCGCGGCGCCCTCGTCGATGTGGAAGGTGCCGGCGAAGGCCACGTGCGGGTCGGCCCCGGACTTCAGGCGCGGCAGATGGTCCAGCAGCATGTTGATCTTCAGCTGGGTGCCCTGCGGCTGCGTCGCCCCGGACCCGCCGCGGCCGAGCAGCCGGGTCAGGACCGCCGGCGCCACCCCGGCCAGCACGTACCCGGCCTGGACGACCTGCTCGGCACCGTCGCGGTCGCGGTAGGTGACCTCGGCGCGGCCGCCGCCGGCGTCCGGGTCGATGTGCGTGACCTCAACCCCGGTGAGGATCCGCGCGCCGGCGTCCACGGCCGACCGGTGCAGCGCGTCGGTGACGCTGCCCATGCCGCCGATGGGGACCCGCCACTCGCCGCTGCCGTTGCCCATGACGTGGTACAGGAAGCACCGGTTCTGCTTCAGGCCGGTGTCCCCGGCCCAGCTGTCGGTGCCGATCAGGGCGTCGGTGAGGACCACGCCGCGCACCAGGTCGTCGCCGAAGAAGCGCTCCACGGCCGCGCCGATCGGCTGCTCGAACACCCACTCCCAGGCCTGCCCGGCGCCCTCCTCGCGGGCCAGCGCCTCCAGCTGCCCGCGGCCCAGCAGCGGGTTCAGCAGCGTGGGGGCCAGCGCCCGGGCCAACTTGCCGAGCTGCTCGTAGAACTTGGTCCAGGCCCGGTACTCGGCCTCGCCTCCGGTCAGGCGGCGGAAGCTGTCCTCGGTGGCGGCCCCGGGGCGGCGCTCGACCAGCAGGCCGGTATCCCGGCCGGCGCGGCGCACCGGCGTGTAGGAGGAGACCGGGCGGCTGCGCAGCTCGATGACCAGCTCCAGGTTGCGCACGATCGTGTAGGGCAGCAGCGACACCAGGTAGGAGTAGCGCGACAGGCGGGCGTCGACCCCGGCGAACGGTGAGGCGCTGACCGCGGCGCCGCCCACGGAGTCCAGGCGCTCCAGCAGGGTGACGTGCAGGCCGGCGCGCGCCAGGTAGGCCGCGGCCACCAGCGCGTTGTGGCCGCCGCCGACCACGACGACGTCGTGGCGCGAGGCGCCGGGGCGGGGCGTGCGCTCGGCTCGTTCAGGCAGTGCCACTGTCACCTCGGGCGTCCTTCCCTGTCTGGTTCCGATCATCCCATGTCCGGCCCGCATACCAGGCGTGGGTCTGGCATCCCGGCGCGCCGGTGGGGTATACCAGGCCTCTGTTGCCGGGCGGCGCGCCCGGCGGAGGGGGTGGGGGGGATGTCCGTCGAGTCCGGCGATGCGGGCGAACAGCGGGTCTGGCACCCGGCGGCGACGATGGACGCCGCCATCAAGGCCGAGGTCCGGGCAGCCGTCAGCGCGGCCGGGGAGGCGGTCGCCGGGACGGGCGAGGACGACCCGGCCGAGGCCGACGATCTCGAACGAACCATGGTCGTGAAGTACGTTCCCCTTTCGGCTCCGCCGGAACCCGCCCCACCAGTCCCTGTGATGACATCGGAACCGGCGGCGCTCGGCCCGGAGCAGATAGCGCGCCACATCGCCCGCGCCGAGGCCCTGGCCGAACTCGGCCGCCGCCAGCAGGCCCTGGACGTCCTCAACGAACTGATCGTGGCCGGCGCCCAGGACGTCCGCGTCTGGCGCGCCCTGGCCGCGGTGTACCTGGAGACCGGCGACGGCGAGAAGGCACTGCGCGCCGCGGACTGGGTCGTCACCTTCGCCCCCGACGACGAATGGGGCTATCGCCTGCGGGCTTCGGCCCTGCGCCTGCTGGCCCGCCTCGACGAGGCGGTCGCCGCCGCCGAACAGGCGGTCCGCCTCGGCCCGCAGGTCTGGCAGAGCCGCGCGAGCCTGGCCGCCGCCCTGGAAGCCAGCGGCGACCTGTCGCAGGCCGCGGCCGAGGCCCGCCGGGCGTCGGAGATGGCCGCGGTCCTGGACCCGGAATCGGCCTCCGAGGCCAAGGAGATCGAGGAGGCGGTCGCCAAGGCCTCCGAGGAGCACGAACAGGCCCCGGAGTCGGTCGCGCTGGTCGCCGATCTGGAGGCGGTCCTGGCCTCCCGCCCGGGCCCCGACGACGACAGCCTGGCGCACGTCGGCAACCTGGTGCTCCGCTCGATGGAGTTCAGTGCGGCGGCGGGCTGGCTGGTCGCCTTCGGCGGCATCGCCATCCCCGGCTTCGACATCAGGTTCCTGATCCCGCTGGCGGTCATCGCGGTCCTCGCGGCCTGCCTGATCGGCCCGGCCCGCAAAGCCGGCCGCGACCTGTGGCGCTACCTGGTCGAGTACCTGTGGCAGGACACGAAGACCCGGGTCGCGCTGGTGATGACGATCGCGGCCCACGTCTTCATGATCACCGGCAGCTCGCTGGGCCATGTGCAGGGCGGCTCGACGCTGATGGTCGGGCTGATCAGCCACCTGGTGGGACGGCTGACGCTGCACCGGAAGGCGCCGGAGCTGAATCCGGTGCGCCGGGGCGGCGGGACGGTGCGGACGGCGGAGTAGCAGCCACGGCCTCAAGCCACCGCGGGCTCGGCGACCGGCTCGCTCTCGATCCTCGGGCTCCGCACCAGCAGCGCGCGCATCAGCACCGCCGCGGCACTCAGCCCGAAGATCACCACCGCCATCGGCATCCCGCTCGTCTTGCTCCCCAGGCCGGTCAGCGGAGCGAAGATCGCCCCGAACAGGAACTGCCCGGTCCCGATCAGCGCCGAGGCCGCACCGGCCACCGCGGGCTCGTACCCCGACAGCGCCAGCGCCGTCACCTGAGGCATGATCACGCCGATCGACGAGACCATCAGGAACAGCCCGACCAGGGTCCCGGTCAGGTCGCCCCCGAAGAGCGCGGTGGCCGCCAGCAGGATCGTGCTGCCGCCGAACGACATCACCAGCCCCGCGCCGAGCAGGCGGCTCGGCGCCACGCGCCCCACGAGCCGGCCGCTGAACTGGCCGGCGATCATGATGCCGAGGGCGTTGGTCCCGAACGCGAAGCTGAACTGCTGCTTGCTCAGGCCGTGGATGTTCTCCAGCACGAACGGCGAGCCGGAGATGTAGGCGAACATCGCCGCGAACGCGAAGCCGCCGGTCAGGATGTAGCCCATGAAGCGGCGGTCGCGCATCAGGACCCGGAAGGTCCGCAGCGTCGCCGGCAGTCCCCCGCCGGAGGTCCCCCGCGCTCGCGGCGGCAGCGTCTCCTTCAGCCCGAGCACCGCCGCGGCCAGCAGCGCCACGCCGATCGCGGCCAGCACCACGAACACCCCGCGCCAGCTCATGAACCGGGTCAGCTGCCCGCCGATGACCGGGGCCAGGATCGGCGCCAGCCCGTTCACCAGCATCAGCGTCGCGAAGAACTTGGTGAGCGCGTCCCCCTCGTACAGGTCGCGCACCATCGCCCGCGAGATCACCAGCCCCGCGGCCCCCGCGAGTCCCTGGAGCAGCCGGGCGGCGGTGAGCGAGTACACGTCGGGGGCCACGGCGCAGAACAGCGAGGTGGCCGCATAGGCGATCAGCCCAATGGCCAGCGGCTTCTTGCGCCCCCACGCATCCGACATCGGACCGGCCACCAGCTGGCCGACCGCCAACCCGATCATGCACGCGGTCAGCGTCAGCTGGACGTTCGCCTCGGGCGTTCGGAAGGAATGCGCCAGATCCGGCAGCGCAGGCAGATACATGTCGAGCGACAACGGCCCGAACATGGAAAGCGCCCCCAATATCAGGAGCAACTTCAGCGGAGCCCGGTTCGCACGCGTCACCACCCTATGAGAGCACATGGCAACTGAAGACAATTTCGCCTTCCACCCCCCGGTATCCTTGGGGAATGACTCTCCGCCTGTATGACACCGCCGCGCGAGCGACGCGCGAGTTCGTACCCGTCACCCCAGGCAAAGTCTCGATCTACCTGTGTGGCGCGACCGTCCAGGCCCCGCCGCACATCGGCCACGTCCGGTCGCAGCTCTCCTTCGACATCGTCCGCCGCTGGTTCGAGTACCGCGGCTACGACGTCACCTTCGTGCGCAACGTCACCGACATCGACGACAAGATCATCCGCAAGGCCGCCGAGCAGGGTGTGGAGACCTGGCGGGTCGCGCAGGCCAACGAGTACGCGTTCCAGGACGCCTACCGGCTGCTGGGCTGCGAGGACCCCTCCGTCGAGCCGCGCGCGACCGGGCACATCCCGGAGATGATCGCGATGATGCGCAAGCTCATCGACGACGGCCACGCCTACGCGGCCGGCGGCGACGTCTACTTCCGCGTGCGCTCCTTCCCCGAGTACGGCGCGCTGGCCCACTTCAGCGTGGACGACCTGGAGGAGCAGCCGCTCGACGACGTGGCCCCGACCACACACAAGGAGGACCCGCACGACTTCACGCTCTGGAAGGCGTCGAAGCCGGGCGAGCCCTTTTGGGACACGCCGTGGGGTCCGGGGCGTCCGGGCTGGCACCTGGAGTGCTCCGCGATGGCGCACCGCTATCTGGGCACGAACTTCGACATCCACGGCGGCGGCGTCGACCTGATCTTCCCGCACCACGAGAACGAGCAGGCGCAGTCGCACGCGTTCGGCGACAAGTTCACCAACTACTGGATGCACAACGGCTGGGTCACCCTCAAGAACGAGAAGATGTCCAAGTCGCTGGGCAACTCGGTCCTGGTCACGGAACTGGCCAAGCAGTACCGGCCGGTGGTCCTGCGCTACTACCTCGGCACCCCGCACTACCGCTCGATGATCGAGTACACGGAGGACTCGCTGCGCGATGCCGACACCGCGTACTCGCGCATCGAGGGCTTCGTCACCCGGGCCCTGGAGACGGTCGGCCCGACCGAGTCCGCGGCCGAGGTCCCGGCGGCGTTCGCGGAGTCCATGGACGACGACTTCGGCGTCCCGGGCGCGGTGGCCGTCCTGTACAACACCGTCCGCGAGGGCAACACCGCCCTGGCCGCCGGCGACAAGGAAGGCGTGGCCTCGCACCTGGCCTCGGTGCTGAAGATGCTGGACATCCTCGGCCTGAACCCGCTGGACGCGCAGTGGGCCGGGGCCGCGGGTGCCCCGGGCTCGGCCACCGACCTGCGGCCGGCCGTCGACAGCCTGGTCAAGGTGGCGCTGGAGCAGCGGCAGGCGGCGCGCGAGCGCAAGGACTACGCCGCCTCCGACGCCATCCGCGACCAGCTGGCCCGGGCCGGCATCACCGTCGAGGACACCCCGAGCGGTCCACGCTGGACCATCGCCTGACACCGGGGCGGTCGCCCGACCGGGCCCTCCCCACCGTGCCCCCGCCGCGCCGCAGGTAGCGTGGAGCGGAGGCACGGCCTCTGAGCAGAATTCACAAAGGAAAGACATCATGGCGAGCAAAGGCGGCGGCACCGGCGGCCGGGCGAACAAGCCGGGCGCGTCGAGCTCCCGGAAGGGCGCGCAGAAGGGCTCCGGCGGCCAGCGCCGCCAGGGCCTGGAGGGCCGCGGCCCGACGCCGAAGGCCGAGGAGCGCACCGGGCATCCGGCGGCCCGGCGGGCGAAGTCGGCGGCCAAGCGCGCCACCGCCGCGAGCCCCCGCTCGGGCGCCGGTACGCGCAGCACGGCCCGTCCGACCCGGCGCACCCCCGGCAAGGGCGACGCCGAGCAGGTGGCCGGCCGCAACTCCGTGGTCGAGGCGCTGCGGGCGCAGGTTCCGGCCAAGGCCCTGTACGTCGCGCAGTACATCGACAGCGACGACCGGGTCCGCGAGTCCATGAAGCTCGCGATGGAGCAGGGCGTGCCGCTGCTGGAGGCCCCGCGCCACGAGCTGGACCGGATGACCAACGGCACCCTGCACCAGGGCGTGATGCTGGTCATGCCGCCCTATGAGTACGCGCACCCGGACGACCTCCTGGAGGAGGTGTTCGCCAACGGCGACACCCCGCTGTTCGCTGCGCTGGACGGCGTCACCGACCCGCGCAACCTCGGCGCCGTGATGCGGTCCGTCGCGGCCTTCGGCGGGCACGGCGTGATCGTGCCGGAGCGCCGCGCGGCGGGCATGACGGCCGGCGCGTTCAAGGCCGCGGCCGGCGCCGGGGCCCGGCTGCCGGTGGCCCGTGCCGGGAACCTGACCCGCGCGCTGGAGGCGTACAAGAAGCAGGGCGTGATGATCGCCGGGCTGGCCGCCGACGGCGCGGTGCCGCTGCACGAGCTGGAGATCGCCACCGAGCCGCTGTGCCTGGTCGTCGGCTCCGAGGGCAAGGGCATGTCGCGGCTGGTGTCCGAGCTCTGCGACGTCACCGTCTCGATCCCGATCGCCTCCTCGACCGAGTCGCTGAACGCCGGCGTCGCCGCCGGAATCGCGTTGTACGAGGTCAACCGTCGGCGCGCCGAAGCGCGCGGCTGACCGCGAAGTATCAGGCACCACCGCACCACTCAGCTAGGAGAACAGCTCAATGGCGAGCACTGAAAGCGGCAGTTCCGCACGCCCGGCCCCGATCGGGCCGGTCGACTCCTCGAAGACCCCGCGCTTCGCGGGCTTCGCGACCTTCGCGCGGCTGCCGCGCCTGGACCAGCTCCCGGCCGGCGAGAAGGCCGACGTCGCGGTCCTGGGCGCGCCCTTCGACTCCGGCGTCTCCTACCGCCCCGGCGCCCGCTTCGCGCCGGCGGCGGTGCGCGAGGCCTCGCGGCTGCTGCGGCCCTACCACCCGGGCCTGGACTTCTCGCCGTTCGAGGCGGTCCAGGTCGCCGACGCCGGCGACATCGCCATCAACCCCTATCTGCTGGACCAGGCGCTGGAGCAGATCGAGGAGCACTCCGGCGAACTGGTCGGGGCCGGGTCCAAGCTGGTCACCATCGGCGGCGACCACACCATCGCGCTGCCGCTGCTGCGCACGATGGCCCGCAAGCACGGACCGGTGGCGCTGCTGCACTTCGACGCGCACCTGGACACCTGGGACACGTACTTCGGAGCGCCGTACACCCACGGCACGCCGTTCCGCCGCGCGTTCGAGGAGGGCATCCTCGACTCCTCGGCGGTGGCGCACGTCGGCACCCGCGGCCCGCTGTACAGCAAGCAGGACCTCACCGACGACCAGCGCATGGGCTTCGGCATCGTGACCTCCGCGGACGTGATGCGCCAAGGCGTGGACGCGGCGGTCCAGGCGCTGCGCGAGCGGATCGGCGACCGGCCGCTGTACGTCTCGATCGACATCGACGTCCTGGACCCCGCGCACGCCCCCGGCACCGGCACCCCCGAGGCCGGCGGCATGACCAGCCGTGAACTGCTGGAGATCCTGCGCGGCCTGGACGGCCTGAACCTGGTCGGCGCGGACGTGGTCGAGGTCGCCCCGGCCTACGACCACGCCGAGATCACCTCGATCGCCGCCGCGCACGTGGCCTACGATCTTGTGACGTTGCTGGCCATGCAGGGGCGGTGAGGCGCCGCCCCTGAAAAGGGGGACTTCCGGTGCTGCCACCCGACAACCACGTCCACAGCGAGTACTCGTGGGACGCGCTCGCCGGTTCCATGGAGGGGACCTGCGAGCGCGCTGTCGCGCTCGGGCTGCCGTCCATCGCCTTCACCGAGCACGCGGACTTCAGCATCTCGGAGATGACGGCGGACAGCTACTTCCCGCAGGCGTGGCAGCGCTACGTCGAGGTGGTGGACGGCCGCAGCATCCTGACCCCGCCGCGGATCGACCTCACCGGCTATCTGGAGACGCTGGAGCGCTGCCGCGAACGCTTCCCGACGCTGCGCATCCTGTCCGGCGTCGAGCTCAGCGAGGCGCACTGGTTCCCGGAGGAGACCGCGGATCTCCTGAAGCGCGGCGGGTTCCAGCGGATCCTCGCATCGCTGCACACCGCGTCGGCGCGCGACGAGGACTACGCCGACATCTCCGTGAGCATCAAGCGGGGCGACGCCGACGTGGAGTACCGCCGCTACCTGGCCGAGGCGGCGCTGCTGATCGAGGAGTACGACGGGTTCGAGGTGCTGACGCACATCGACTACCCGGTGCGCTACTGGCCCGAGGGGATGCGCTTCGACCTCGACGCCTTCGAGGACGACATCCGCCTGGTGCTGCGGACCCTGGCGCGCGCCGACAAGATCATGGAGTTCAACACCCGGGTCCCGCTGGACCCCCGGGTCGTCGGCTGGTGGCGTCAGGAGGGCGGGAAGGGCGTGTCCTTCGCCTCCGACGCGCACCTGCCGGAGGCGGTCGGCCGCGGCTTCAAGGAGGCGGCCGAGGTGGCCCGGGCCGCGGGGTTCAAGCCGGGCGCAGATCTGTTCGACTTCTGGGTGCGGGACTGACCACTTGTCGAGCTGGAGCCGCCACTCTCGCCACCACGGCGAGATGCGTTCCAGCGTTGCGGACCTACGCTTGAGGACATGACCACCCTTCGGCTGGCCTGCCTGCAAGCTCCGGCGACCGATCACCCCGATGGCGCCCCGGATCCCGTCGCCGACCGCCGCGCCAACCTGGCCGCGCTGGCGGACGCCGCCGCCGGGGCCGCCGAGGGCGGCGCGCGCCTGCTCATCACCCCCGAGATGTACCTCACCGGCTACAACCTCGGCGCCGAGGTGATCGCCGAGCTGGCCGAGGAGCGCTTCGGGCCCTCGCAGCAAGAGGTGTCCGCGATCGCCGCCAAGCACGGGATCGCGATCCTCTACGGCTACCCCGAGCGCGACGGCGACGGTGTCGTCTACAACGCCGTGCAGCTCATCGGCGGCGACGGCGCCTCCAAGGCCAACTACCGCAAGACGCACCTGTTCGGCGACGTGGACCGCGAGGCCTTCGCGCCGGGGTCGGAGCTGGTGGTGCAGGCCGATCTGGACGGCTTCCGGGTCGGCTTCCTGATCTGCTACGACGTCGAGTTCCCCGAGCCGGTGCGGGCGCACTCCGACGCCGGGACGCAGCTGCTGCTGGTGCCCACCGCCCTGATGCGGCCGTACGAGTTCGTGCCGCGGCAGATCGTGCCGGCGCGGGCGATCGAGTCGCAGCTGTTCGTGGCGTACGTGAACCGGGTCGGGGTGGAGCGGGACTTCGTCTACGCCGGCGAGACCCGGGTGGTGGCGCCGGACGGCCGGGAGCTGGCGGTCGGCGGCGACGGGGAGCAGCTGCTGCTGGCCGACGTGGACCTGGACGACCTGGCGGCCTCCCGCGACCTGAACACGTATCTGCAAGACCGACGAACCGACCTGTACAGAGCTCACCAGTGACTTTTAGGGAAGCCCACCGATGACATCCGCCGTCCCGGCCACCGTGCACGAGGTCACCGACCACGTGCACTGCGACTCGCACAAGCCGATCACCATGTTCGGCCCCGACTTCCCCTTCGCCTACGACGACTACGCCGCGCACCCGGCGGGCCTGGGGTCGGTGCCGGAGGCGGCGCACGGGACCGAGGTCGCGGTGATCGGCGGCGGCCTGTCCGGGCTGGTGGCCGCGTACGAGCTGCTGAAGCTGGGGCTCAAGCCGGTGGTGTACGAGGCCGACGAGCTCGGCGGCCGGATGCGCTCCACGCCGTTCCCCGGCGTGCCGGGGGTGAAGGCCGAGATGGGGGCGATGCGCTTCCCGCCGTCCTCCACGACGCTGTTCGACTACCTCGAGCGTGCGGGGCTGCGCACCGAGCCGTTCCCGAACCCGCTGGACGCCGCGACGCCGTCCACGGTCATCGACCTCAAGGGCGTCAGCCACTACGCCACCACCCTGGAGGACCTGCCGGCGATCTACCACGAGGTCGCCGACGCCTGGGCCGACGCGCTGGACGACCCGGCGCACGGCGCCGAGTTCTCCGCGATGCAGCAGGCGATCCGCGAGCGGGACGTGGCCACGGTGCGGGAGATCTGGGGCCGGCTGGTGCACCGGCTGGACGACACCTCGTTCTACGGCTTCCTGGCCGCGAACCCGGCCTTCAAGTCCTTCCGGCACCGCGAGGTGTTCGGCCAGGTCGGCTTCGGCACCGGCGGCTGGGACACGGACTTCCCGAACTCGATGCTGGAGATCCTGCGCGTCGTCTACACCGGCGCCGACGACCACCACCGGCGCGTGGTCGGCGGCTGCCAGCAGCTGCCGCTGGCGCTGTGGTCGCAGTCCCCCGACACGCTCGCGCACTGGCCGGCCGGCACGTCGGTGCGGTCGCTGCACGAGAACGGCCACCCGCGCCCGGCCGTGACCCGCATGTACCGCACCGGACGCGGCATCACCGTCGCCGACGCCGCGAACGAGATACGCACGTACCAGGCCGCGGTGTTCACCGCGCAGAGCTGGATGATGCTCTCGAAGATCAAGGTCGACGAGGCGCTGCTGCCCGCGGACGTCTGGACCGCGGTCGAGCGCACGCACTACATGGGCGCCTCGAAGCTGTTCGTCGTGGTGGACCGGCCCTTCTGGCGCGACCCGTCCCCGACCGACCCCGACCGCGACACGATGTCGATGACCCTGACCGACCGCATGCCGCGCGGCGTGTACCTGCTGGACGACGGCCCGGACAAGCCCGGCGTGATGTGCCTGTCCTACACCTGGGTCGACGACTCGATGAAGTTCGTCCCGCTCTCCCGCGAGGAGCGCCTGGAGGTGATCCTGGCCTCGCTGGCGGAGATCTACCCGCACGTCGACATCCGCTCGCACATCATCGGCACGCCGCTGACCGTCTCGTGGGAGACCGAGCCGTATTTCATGGGCGCCTTCAAGGCGAACCTGCCGGGCCAGTACCGCTACCAGCGCCGCCTGTACACGCACTTCATGCAGGACGAGCTCCCCGAGCACCAGCGCGGCCTGTTCCTGGCCGGCGACGACATCTCCTGGACCGCCGGCTGGGCCGAGGGCGCGGTGACCACGGCGCTGAACGCGGTGTGGGGCGTGATGAAGCACTTCGGGGGATCGACGAGCCCTGAGAACCCCGGGCCGGGCGACGTGTTCGACGAGATCGCGCCGCCGATGCTGGACGAGGTGTAGGGCGCCCCGGGGCCGGGCCGGGCCGGGCCAAGCCGAGCCAGCCGAGCCGGGTTCGGGGGCCCGGCCCGAGCCCGACCCGAACCCGCCGCCGTCAGCCGGCCAGCCACTCCGCGACGAGCGCCCCGAAGGCCGCCGGGTCGTCCACCCACGGGAAGTGCCCGGCGCCGTCCTGCACCTCGAAGCGCACCCGCGCCTTGGGGAACAGGTCCGCCAGCTCCTTGGCGCGCTCCGGCGTGGGGCCCGGGTCACGGCCACCGGCCAGGATCAGGATCGGCAGCTCGACCGTCGCCAGCGCGGCGATGGTGGCCTCGGGCGTGAACACCCCCTCTGCGAAGTGGATCTCCTGCTTCTCCTCGTCGGCCGGGAGGGCCGCGGCATGGGCCTGGGCGGCGGGTGTCCAGGCGCCGTAGTAGACGGGCATGATCGCCGTCCAGGTCTCCTCGGACTCGTCGCCTTCCTCGGCGCGCTGGAAGGCTTCCCACGCGGCCGGGAACCAGGGCTCCTCGCTGCGGGTGAGGAGCTCGGCGCGGATCGGCTCCATGGTCAACGGGAAGCCGACCGCCCGGGTACCCGGGGTGATCAGCGTCAGACGGCTGACACGGTCCGGGTGCGCGATCGCGTAGAGCATCGCCAGGTTGGCGCCCGCGGAGTGCGCGAGGATGTCCAGCCGCTCCAGGCCGAGGTGCACGCGCAGGGCCTCGACATCGCCGACCATCCGGTCGATGCGGTACGTCTCGGGGTCCTCGGGCACCGCGGACTCGCCGGTCCCCCGGTGGTCGAGCAGGATCAGGCGGCGCGTCGCGGGCAGGCCGCCGAGGTCGCCGAAGTAGGTCGACGCCAGGAGCGGGCCGCCGGGCAGGCAGACCAGCGGATCGCCAGTGCCGGCTTCGCGGTAGGACAGTTCGGTGCCGTCGTAAGAGGTGAAGGTCGCCACGGATCACAGCGTCGCAGAGCTAGATCACGGCTGGGTCTCGCCCCGGCCCTTGATCCGAGCCGGGGACTTGTGGGTGATCGCCGCAAAAGCCGCGACGGCCATCAGGGCTCCGACGCAGAACCCGAGGAAGCCGGCCCATTCGTCGCCGACTCCGCCATGGAGGACGGAGGCGGCGGGGATGCCCGTCACGAGGCCCGCCACGAGGCCGCCGAACAGCGCCCACCATCGGTGGCGGATCGGACGCCGAATCATCTCGAGCGCCAACGGCACGAAGGCCGTGTAGAACACGCCCGGGGCCGGCCCGTTGGGCCGGCCGCCAGGCCAGACGAGGTCGAGCAGTGCTTCCACGGCCGCCAGGACGGCGAGTATCAACGCTGTGGCCGCCATGGAGCCGAGTACCGGAACCGTCCCGCGCTCCATGTGCTCCGGGTGGCCACGGACAGCAGCCGCAGATTGCCGGTGAAGCTCGCTCCCGCCCCGGCACCCGGCTCGTCATGACGATCACTCACGCGATCAGAGTAGGGACACCGTCAAGCGATCAGCCGAGCGCCTTGATCCCGGTCCACGCCGCGTCGCTGCTCACCAGCGTCGGCGCGCCGAAGCCGCCGGAGGCGTCGCCCGCCAACAGGTACAGGCCGCCGGCCGCGCCGACCGCGTAGATGTCGGCGTGCCCGTCGCCGTTGGCGTCGCCCTTGGTGATGACGAACGGGTAGGCGGCCGCGTCCAGGCCCGAGCCGATCTGCACGCGGGTGCTCCCGTCGCCGAAGGTCCCGCCGGCGACGCCCGGGTAGAGCCAGATGACGCCGGTCGCGTCGTCGCGGGCGATGAGGTCCTTCACCCCGTCGCCGGTCACGTCGACGATGCCGATGACGGTGCGTCCGCTCCAGCCGGAGCCGGCGACGGCGGTCGGGGTGCCGTAGTGGTACAGCGTGGTGTTCGGGAACACCTCCAGCTGGTCACCGACCCGGGCCACCAGATCGGCCCGGTTGTGGCCGGTGATGTCGCCGGGCGAGACCAGCTGCGTGAACGCCGGCCAGGAGGACGCGCCGCCGGGCGGGCTCACGAGGACCTCGTGGCCCGAGGAGAACTGGCCGGTCCCGTCGCCGACTTCCACGTACACGTAGCTGGTGGCGGTGGAGTAGAAGGGGAACGACTGGTAGGCGCTCCGGTTGAAGTTGCCGGCGCCGTCGATCAGGTCGCCGGTGAAGTCGGTACCGGCCGACGGCTCGGCGACCGGGCTCGCCACCCCGCCGGTGCCGGTTCCGGCCCAGAAGTGCAGACTGCCGTCGGCGGACACCGAGAGCAGATCACTGTTGCCGTCCGCATTGAGGTCCCCATACGGCGCCGGCAGCACCGAAGCCGCCGCCGGTCCCCCGCTGAGCATCGCGCAGGACAGCGCAGTCAGCGCCGCCGCCCCCGCCATCGCCAGCCGTCGCGCGCCCCCGCGGTTCCCGTTGTCAGTACGCAAAACCCACCCCTTCGGTCTTGGAAAGGAAGGGGGCGCTCAGTCCAACAATCCACTCACCCGGAGATCCGGATGCCGCCCCCGCACCGCAAAGGTGATCTCCCGGGTGGTGGCCGTCAAACGTGAGGCGAGAGCGTCGATGTCCGCGCCGCTCAGCTGTTTCTGGAAGCCGTACAGCGTCAGCACCATCGCGACGCGCTCATCAGGGCCGAAGACCGGAGCGGCGAGGTGGCCGATGCGATGCGTGCTGCCGCCGAAGTCGTCCATCAAATAAGAGGTGTGCGACAGTTCCGCGAGCAGCGGCGGCACCGCCTCGTGGTCGTCCAGCGACTGCCCGAGGCGCACGCCCAGGACGTCCGGCTCCAACCCGACCGAGTAGCCGCGCCGCCTGACCGCGCGCACTCCGTTGCGGAAGCGCTCCAGCTCCGTCTCCGCCAAGGGCTTCCCGACGGTGCTGCGGTTCAGCCAGGTGTCCACGTCGTCGGGCAGCGACCAGGCCATGAACACCGTGCCGATCGGCGGGGCCAGCGGGATGCGCTGGCCGACGCGGACATGCGGGCCGAAGGGGACCACCTCGCCGGCCACCGCCAGGAAGACGATCTCCTCCCCCATCGCCGAGGACACCACGCACTGCAGACCGGTGCCGGCGGCCAGGGCCTGCATCGGCGCCCGCGCGAACTCCACGAGCTCCAGGCGGCGCGCGGCCGCCGCGGAGCCCAGGGCGATCAGCGCCGGGCCCAGCGTGTAGGACTTGTCGCGCGGGTTGCGCAGCAGGAACCCCGAGTCGGCCAGGGCCGTGAGCATCGCGTGCGCGGTGGCCTTGTTGATGTCGAGGCGGCGGCACATCTCCGACAGCGAGAAGGCCGTGTCGGGGTGCGCGGCGAGCAGGTTCAGCACCGCCACCGTGCGGTCCACGGCCGGGGCCGGACGCGCCATGGTCCTGTCCTCTTACTCTCTCGTTACTCTCTCGTCGCCCGCTCGGCGACGGGGTCGCCGAAGGCCCGTGCCATGATCCGGTGGCCCTCGTCGCCCGGGTGGATGCCGTCGGCCAGGTGCTCCGCGCGCAGGACGCCGCCGCCGCGGACCAGGTACAGGTCGCGGTCGCCGCGCTCGCGGCGGCTGACGACCACGTCCTCGATCGCCTCGCGCAGGTCCTCCAGCGTCGCGCCCAGCTTGTTGCGGGTCTGCTCGGCGTCCGGCCGCAGCACCGGCGAGCACACCACGATCGGCACGCCCGGATGCCCTTCGCGCACCACCCGCAGGAACGCGTCCATCCCGGCCATCATCATCGTCGCGCTGTGCGGGATCCGGGTCCAGCAGTTCGTGCCGTGGTTGACGGAGATGACCGCCGGGGAGTCCAGCGCCGCGATCTGCTCGGCCGAGACGATCTCGCCGCGGGCCGCGCCGGCGTAGCCGAGGTTGACCACGTCCAGGCCGTGCACCCGGCCGGCGATGGCCGGCCAGGACAGCGCCGGCTCGGAGGCGGACCAGCCCTCGGCGATGGAGTCGCCGTAGCAGATCCAGCGCGGCTGCTTGGGCGCGGCGACCAGCTCGCCCTGGGTGGCCCGCAGCGAGACGATCTCCGGCTTCATGCCCTCGGGCAGGTACACCGTGACCGGCAGCGCCTCGTCGGCCCCGGCCAGATCGAGCACCGCCATCCCGTCGCCGAGCATGGCGTCGGCGTAGGAGATGAACTTCTCACCCTGGTAGGCGGCGAAGAACGTGCCCGCGCCGTCGCCCCGGTACCCCAGGTCCGCCGTCTTGGTCCGGTAGGCGATCTGCACGGCGCGCGCCGCCCCGGAGAACTCCAGCCGCACACCCACCGGGACGGTCGCGGTCCCCCAGGTGTCGATCGGCAGCCGGGAGAAGTCCTTCGGGTCCGCGCGCGGATAGACCGCCCCCTGGCCCGGCGGCCAGGCGCAGCCGGCGAGATACGGCTCCACGGAGGCGTGCCGGGAAGTCCCCGCGCGCTGACCCCGGTCGGCGTTGGACATTTCGGTGTGCGCGCTGTCACCCACGCCGTTGTGAGCCGTCATCGATCCGTATCAGTCCTCTCCAGGCAACGAGTACCCGAACTTGGCCGAGACTCCGCCGTCAACGACGATCGTTTGCCCAGTGATATACGACGACAAGCCTGTGCACAAGAACAAGATGACTTCGGCGATGTCCTTCGGAAACGCCGATCGCCGCAGCGGAGCGTTGCGCGCGCCGCGCTCCTTCTCCGCCTCCGTGAGGTATCCGGCCACCCGCGGAGTCATGACCAGGCCCGGGGCCACGGCGTTCACCCGCAACCCCTTGGGCCCCAGCTCGACCGCGGCCGTTCGCACCAAGGACATCAGCGCGGCCTTGTACGCCCCGTACGCGCCGTGTGAGGGCGCGGACTGCATCCCGGAAACAGAGGCGACGACGGTGAGGACGCCGCCGCCGGTGGCGATCATGCGCGGGGCGCCGAAGCGGATCGCGTTGACGGCGTGCTGGAGCACGATCCCGTGGTGCCACACCCAGCTGTCGTGGTCGGACTCCAGCAGCCCGGCGTACTTCGCCATGCCGATGATGTCCACGATGCCGTCGATGCGGCCCAGGGCGGTCTCCGCGTCCTGATACAGGCGTGCGGCGGAGTCCTGCTCGATGGCGTCGCCGGCCCACGGGACGCCGCCGACCTCTTTCGCGATGTCATCGGCGAGCCCGGCGTCCAGGTCGACGCAGAACACCCGGGCGCCGACGGCGGCCAGCGCGTGCGCGGCCTGCCGGCCGATGCCCTGCCCGGCGCCGAGCACGGCGAAGTTCTTGCCGTCCAGACTGAGCAGCGACCGGTAGTCCGGGACCTCGGTGTCATCGGTGCGGGTCATGGGGATCAGCCCTCTCGTCCGCGCGTGTCAGGATGCCGATGCCGGGGCCGGCTTGATGGTGGCGTCGACGCCCTCCTTGGCCAGCGCCGGCAGCACCTCCTTGCCGAGCAGTTCGATGGTCTTCATGACCGACTCGTGCGGCAGGTAGCCGAACTGCACGTAGCAGATCAGCTGGTCGACGCCCAGCTCGGCGTACTTGAGCATCTTGGCGTAGCACTGCTCGGGGTCCCCGACGACGATCATGTCGTGGTCGTTGAACGACTTGGGGTCGAAGTTCCCGTCGGCCTGCTGCATCAGGTACGGGAAGACCTTGTCCCGCTCCTCCTGCGACAGGTGCGGCAGCTCCCACTCGGCGGTGAACTCGGCGATGTTCTTGTACCACCACCAGACCGAGTCCCAGATCCCGGACTCCTCGCACTTGGCCATCGACTCCTCGCAGTGCACGAGGGTGTAGGCGGCGACCCGGTTGGTGGTGACGCGGGTGATCGGCTTGGGCGCGGCGGCCGCGGCCCGGTACAGCCGGATGTGCTCGGCCATCTTGTGGATCGGCTGCAGGATGGAGAAGGACAGCAGGCCCAGGCCCTTCTCCCCGGCCACCGCCGAGGAGCCCTCGGAGGTCGCGGCCATCCAGCACGGCGGATGCGGGTCCTGCACCGGCTTGGGCGTGACCATGCGGCGCGGAAAGTCCAGGTACTTGCCGTGGAACTCGAAGTACTCGTCCTCCCACATCCCGACGACGGCCTGGATCGCCTCCTCCCACTGCGCACGGGAGGCGTCGCGGTCCACGCCGAACGCGGTCTGCTCCATCGGTGTGGAGCGTCCGGTGCCCCACTCGACCCGACCGCCGGACAGGATGTCGGCGGTGGCGACCTTCTCGGCCACCCGCATCGGCGGGGTGAAGGCGTGCGGCATCAGGGTCACGCCGAAGCCCAGCCGGATCTGCTCCGTGCACTGCGACAGCGCGCCGATGATGACCTCGGGCGCCGGCGAGTGCGAGCGGCCCTCGCGGAAGTGGTGCTCGACGTGCCAGGTGGTGTGGAAGCCGAGCTTGTCGCCGAGCTTGATCTGCTCGATCGCCTCGCGGTACGCACGCTGCTCGGCCTCGCGCTGGCCGTAGGGGTGGGGCTTGGCCCAGGGCTTGGGCACGTCGATCTCGTACAGCAGGTCGAGCTTCATCGGTGACGCCTCCACGTTCGGCTGCGTTTGCCGGAACAAACGCACGGTCCGCTGGTCCGAACGGACCGTATGCCGAATCTGATGGGTCGTCAATAGTCATCTGCGGCCCTGATCAGGGCCGGTATGCGCAGGTCAGGGCGCGGCCAGGAGGGCCGCGGCGGTGTTTGCGACGGCGAACGGATCGCCGGTGGGCACGGTCGGGTACGCCTTGCCGCCGCGCGCCCAGGCATCGTCGAGCGCGAACCAGTCGGTCTGCGTCCACCGCTCGGCCGCCCCGGTGACGACGGGCTCCAGCACCGCGAAATGCCGGCGCCAGCGCGGGATGTAGACGTCGGCGACCAGGCCCGACAGCTCCCGTCCGGCGTAGTTGCGCAGCAGCGCGGCCGGGGTGCGACCGCCCCAGGTGGTGATCAGCGAGCGCGCGTCGTACCCGCCGGAGCGCAGCCACGTCCCGAGCAGGAAGCGCTCGTCGGTGGCCAGCAGCGAGTCCAGGAGCGCCATCGCGTCC
The DNA here is from genome assembly GCF_041260665.1 of Catenulispora sp. GP43. Taxonomy (NCBI): domain Bacteria; kingdom Bacillati; phylum Actinomycetota; class Actinomycetes; order Catenulisporales; family Catenulisporaceae; genus Catenulispora; species Catenulispora sp. GP43. Next base: position 657,812 of record NZ_JBGCCT010000001.1, read on the forward strand.
AGCCAGCGGCCGGTGAGGGCGTGCCAGCCGGCCACGTCGCGGCCGACGTACGCGGCCTTGATCCTCGGCAGCAGGACGCGGGCGTGGTTGGCCAGGGCCTGGCGCGTGAGGTCGACGACGTCGTAGCGGTAGGCGTCGACGGCGCGCAGCGCCGGGTCGGCTTGCAGGAGCAGCAGGACGGCCTGCTGGAAGGCAGCGCCGTCGTAGCGCATGACTACACCATCCGGCGATGCCGAGACCGCGGACAGGTCCGGCCAGGCGCTGAACAGGCTGTCCTGCGCCTGGCTGTAGGTGCCCGGGGCGAGCGAGTACGCGGTCTGCGCGATCGCCTGCCACGCCTGCGTCGCCGCCGCGTCGACCTTCCCGTAGCGGCGTGCGGCGTACTGGCCGAACCACTCGGACAGGTCGAACGGATCGGGACGCCACGCCAGCTCGGCGAACAGCTCGAAGGCCGCCGGATCGTGGCCGGAGGCCTCGGGCATCCAGGCGATGCCGGTCAGCGCCGATCCCTTCGCGGCCAGGGCCTTCGGGAAGCGGTCGGTCCACGTCGCGGCGTTGGCGCCGAGCAGCGACCGGCCGCCGAAGTTGGTGATGGTGCCGAAGGCGTAGGCGGTGCCGCCCCAGTCGGCCTCCCGGTCGAAGCCCGCGAACTTGTCCGCGCAGCCGTCGACGATCAGCACGCCGCCCCGCGCGCAGACGGACGGCGCGCAGGCGCGCAGCGCGTCGAGGACGTCCCGGCGCGGGTTGGCCTGCCAGCCGAGCATCACCCAGGTGGCGCCGGGGCGGGCGGCCTGCAGGGCGGTCATCACGGATACGGCCGCGTCGCCCATGGGGATGCCGTCGCTGCTGCCGCCTTCGTGAAGGAGGTCCATCTTGTAGGCGGTGCCGCGGCCGTAGAGCTCGTCCTGGTGGCGGTAGAAGGACTCTGCTATTCGCGAGAAGTACGAATCGCGAGGGTCGAGCCAGTCAGGACGCTGATATTTGTCCCAGAGCCCCTGCGGCAGGACCCGGGCGCCGGGGTTGCGCGCCGCGAAGCCTTGCGGGACCTGGCCGAGGTAGCCGGGGAGCACCGGCGTCAGTCCGAGCTCGCGCAGGCGGGCGACGGCCTGGCGGACCAGCGCGACGCCGGCCTGGCGGACCGACGAGTCGGTCCCGGCCTGATCGCCGGGCGCGCCGGCGATGCCCTGAAGGTTCCCCAGGAGCCACCAGGGCTGGTGGGACGCGTCGGGGATCCAGGCGTCGAGCTCGCCGCTGCGGTATCCGAACTCTGTGAAGACACGCCGGTAGACCTCGTCCTGGCCGGCGGCTATGAGGACTTCGGTGAAGCCGTGCAGGGCCAGGACGTCGAGGGTGCGCTCCCAGTCGGCCCAGGTGCGGTAGGCGCCGGCGTAGCCGTTCTCGGTGTCGTTCAGGGCGAATCGGTGCTTTACGGTGGCGGCGCCGGTAAGAAGGGTGCGTGGTGCGGGGAGTGTGGGCGGGAGGGCCGCGAGGCTGTCGCCGGGGAGGGAGATGGTGATGCCGACCACATATTTGAGGTACCAGTTGGTGCCGGCCAGGAGCGCGGTGGTGCTGGAGCCCTCGATGGTCACGGCGGAGGGGCTGGTCGAAGTCGCAGCCGAGGCCCGGATGCGGTAGCGGTCGACGTCATCCTGCGCGGGTATCGCCAGGAGCTCGATCTGGCCGGCGTATTCGGTGCCCAGCAGCCGTTCCAGGACGCCGCGTGCCGGAGTCGGGTCGAAGGCTTGCACTGGCGCGGCGTTGGGGAGGCGCGGCGCGGCCGCCGGGCCTTCCGCAGCGCCGGAATCCGGTTGAGCGGGTCTGCGCGGGCGGGCTCCGCGCGCCAGCGACCGCGACACCAGTGCGTCACCGACGCCGACGATGCCGAACAGACCGGTCGCGATCCAGTAAGCCAACACCCGACGACGTGCGATCATCTGCCGGCACCCTGCTTCCCGTTCGTCCCCTCGGCGGGACGTCCCTGCAATGCGCTGTCATAGACAGAAGGGATACGGGGTTGTCCCGGGTTGCCATCGAGACGCTTTCGAGACCGAGGCCGGGTCTTGCGTGGCGGTCAGGGTGTGTCGAACACCAGCGACGTCACCGTCGCCGAGTCCCTCGAGCTCCAGACCGGGTACATGGTCGTCGCGGTGCCCTGGTGGACCTTGCCGGACTTGTCCTGCACCGTGAACACCACGTCCTCGCCGTAGGCGCTGGCCTGGCGGCTCAGGATCTTGACGGTGTCCGACTTGATCGTCGAGTTCAGGGACAGGCCGCGGCCGTAGGCCTCGGCCATGGCCTGGTCCTGGCCCATGGAGTTGGGGTTGACCAGCGCCGTGCCGTCCTTGGCGCGGGTGCTCCAGCCCGGCTCGTCGGGGGCGATCGGCTGGTAGCGCATCACGTGGGCCCAGTCCAGGGCGCCCTGGAGGTTGATGTTGTCGTGGGCCATGGCGGTCGCCTGGTCGAACAGGATGTGCAGGGTCTGCTCCGCCGGGGGCTTGGCCAGTGGCTCGACCGCGTAGTCCGCGCCGCCCTGGGCCGCGGCGAAGGAGGGGGACGCCGGGGCGGCGATGGTGGAGCTCCAGGAGCCCGCGAGCGAGACCCAGACCACGACGGCCAGGACGGCCGAGCTGAGGATCACGTGCGGCTTCCAGCGGTCGCCGCGCGGGAGGTGCAGGCCCAGGAAGCGGCCGGGGGCCGTGCGGGCCACGGCGGCGGCCAGGCCCAGCGAGAAACGCGGGCGGGGCGGGGCGGCCGCGGCCGCTTCCGCTGCCGCTTCGGGCGCCTGCTCGGTGCCGGTCTGCGCCACCGGCTTCGGCAGGAAGCCGCCGATGGCCAGGCTGACCAGGCCGCCGGCGGCGACCGCGGCGGCCGGGAACATGAGCATCTCGTAGCGCATGTGGTCGGAGAAGCCGACGCCCGCGGTGATGACGTAGGTGGAGGCCACGGCGCCGACGAAGACGGCGGTGGCGTCGGAGGCGAAGCGGGCCAGGACCGAGATGCCTGCCGCGATCAGCAGCGCGTACAGGAGGCGATCGGTGTGCCACATGTAGGTCGTCGCCTGCTCGGTGACGATCTTCAGGTAGTGGACGAACTGGCGCAGGATGCCGAAGTACGTGGTCTGGCCGCGGCCGACGACGCCGGTGGTGTTGGCGCTGACCGCCGTCATCGAGATCACCGTCATGACGAAGGTGGTCGCGGCCGTCACGATCAGCGAGCCCAGCCAGCGGTTGCGCCACTGCCGCTCCCGCACCAGCACCCACAGCCAGCCGGCGCCGGCCATCGCCGGGGCCAGGACGCCGACCTGGCGGGTCAGGGCGATGAACACCGACACCACGCCCAGCCAGGCCAGGTTGGCCTTGCCGATGCGGCGGTCGATCGGCAGGTTCAGGACGAGCACCGCTGCCAGCCCTAGTGCGAGGGTGTCGGTTCCGGCCCAGGTGTAGACGTTGACCGGGACCGTGAGGCTGAAGGCGCCGGTGACGATCACCGCGACCCCCGGGCCGTACAGCCGCTGGAGCACCCGGGCGATCGCCCAGATGAACAGCACCGTGCCGATCACCGGGATCGCCATCGAGCCGCCGGACAGGCCCCACAGCCAGATGAACGGGATCGAGAGCACCGGGTACAGGAAGCGCAGGCGCACCTGCTGCCAGGTCGGGTCGTTGTCCGCGAAGTACCAGGGCGACAGGTTCCAGCTCGGGGAGATGCTCCGCTCGGTGCGGACCGCGTCACCCCAGGAGTGCCCCATGTCGCGCGACATCATCGGCAGGTAGTAGCGGCTGTCCGGCGGGTGGTTCCAGCCCTGGCGGCTGACCAGGTTCATCCCGATCCCGGCCAGGATCACCGGGAGGATCAGCAGGAGCACCCCGACGCGCACCCCGAGGACATCGCGGCTCAGGAAATCGGAGACCAGTTCGGACACCGGTCGGCTCGGGCGAGGCCAGCGGCCGCTTCCCCGACCGCGGCCTGACACTGACTTACCCGTGTCGGCGACGACGGTGTCCGAACTCATCCAGTCCACTCCTGCTCTCAGGGCTGCCGGCGCGGCCTACAGCGTTTTCCGACATCCCCCTATAAAAGGGATGCGCGGATACCTCGCCTCGGTTCCAAGGCATGGTATCCGCGCAGGAGCGCCACCCGGGACACCGCCCGGTGTTTCGTGCTCCTTAAGCCTCGATGCGCTCGCCGGAGCTCGCCGAGAACAGGTGGGTCTCGCTGGCACGCGGCTTCACGTACAGCGTGTCACCCTTCATCGGCACCGCGCGGGCGTCGACGCGCACGATCAGGTCCACATCGCGGTCGCCGACCTGGGCCGCGCAGTACGCGAACGCGTCCGCGCCGAGCTCCTCGACCAGGTGCACGGTGACCGCGATCGCGCCGGCGGCGTCGCCGACGAAGTCGAAGGACTCCGGGCGCACCCCGACGGTCAGGGTCTTGGCACCGCCGCCGGAGGCCACGCCCAGGGCGTCGCGGGAGACCGGGATGGTCAGGCCGTTGAACTCCACGCCGTCCTCGACGATCGGCACCTCGACGAGGTTCATCGCCGGGGAGCCGATGAAGCCCGCGACGAACACGTTCGCCGGCTTCTCGTACATCGCGCGCGGGGTGTCGCACTGCTGGAGCAGGCCGTCCTTCAGCACCGCCACGCGGTCGCCCATGGTCATGGCCTCGACCTGGTCGTGGGTGACGTAGACGGTGGTGATGCCCAGGCGGCGCTGCAGCGAGGCGATCTGGGTGCGGGTCTGCACACGCAGCTTCGCGTCCAGGTTCGACAGCGGCTCGTCCATGAGGAAGACCTTCGGCTCCCGGACGATCGCGCGGCCCATCGCGACCCGCTGCCGCTGGCCACCGGACAGTGCCTTGGGCTTGCGGCCCAGGTACTCGGTGAGCTCCAGGAGCTTGGCCGCCTCCTCGACGCGCTTGGCGATCGTGGCCTTGTCGACCTTGGCGATCTTCAGCGCGAAGCCCATGTTCTCCGCGACGGTCATGTGCGGGTACAGAGCGTAGTTCTGGAACACCATCGCGATGTCGCGGTCCTTCGGCGGAAGGTGCGTGACGTCCCGGTCGCCGATGAAGATGCCGCCGGAGGAGACTTCCTCCAGACCGGCGAGCATGCGCAGCGACGTGGACTTACCGCAACCGGAAGGGCCGACGAGGACCAGGAACTCGCCGTCGGCGATCTCCAGGTTCAGCTTGTCGACGGCGGGGCGCTCGGCGCCCGGGTAGACGCAGGAAGCGTCCTGATAGACGACACCAGCCATGGTGCACTCCCTTTCAACCGGCAGGAACGTGCCGGACGATCCGAGTTGGAAAGGTGCCCGGGGCGTTTTCGGCCCGGGCCGTAGAGGCGACGGTACCTCGGCGGGGGCCGCGTTGTCACCGGTCCTCAGAAGCCGCGACCCTGCGTGATCAGCCATGTCGGCGCCGGATTCGCGGCACCGCGCCGGAGCCGCCGGGACGGCGCGCAAGGAAATACGGCCGACGGGCACAACCGTTCGGCCCCCTTCAGACGTCTGACAGAAAGGACGACGTCCTCTGGGGGCCTCGCACGATCATACGAACCGGGGCACGCCGTCTGTACGATGTACCGGTCGCTTGACCATGGGATGCTCGCGCCTGCGTCTGCCGCACCAGTAGTCCCCTTTTCTTCTGGAGAGTCCCGCATGAGCGTTGAGGTCGAACGCCCGCCTGCCCAGGCGCAAAGCTCCTCCGACGGCCTGCTCAAGCTCCTGCGGGAGACCGGCTCCGATCCGGATGCCCAGCCGAACGTGGTGCACCGGATCCTGCTCGTGCTGACCGCCTTCTCCATGTTCTCCACGTTGATGGGCGTCTTCGGTCCCACGGTCCGCTGGCCGGCCGTCGGGATCCTGCTCGCCGTCTCGATGTGCGCGCTGGTCGGCGTGGCCGTCCTGGGCTTCACGGCCCGCACGATGCGCTGGTTCGGCCGTGCCGAGATGGTGCTGGCGCTACTGGCGGTGGTGGGCGTCTCGCTGTGGATGCTCTCGATGATCATCAGCTTCAACGGCTACCGCAGCGACGAGGAGATCTTCGTCCAGTACTCGGCCGACCTGCTGCGGCACGGCCACAACCCGTACACCGCGGACCTGACCCAGGCCTACGCGCAGTACCCCTCGCCGTTCCCGACCAAGCTCCTGGACGGCAGCATCACCCACCACCTGGACTACCCGGCGCTGCCCACCCTGCTGACGGCGGTCCTGACCATGATGGTCGGCACCTTCCACACTGTGGGCCTGCTGTGCACGCTGTTCCTGGTCCTCACGGTCTTCGTGATGTACGTCCTGCTGCCGCGCGGCCTGCGCTCCCTGGGCGCGCTGCTGGTCGCCGGGATCCCGGTGCTGGCCCAGGGCGCCGTGGGCGGTCTGCTGTTCGCCCTGGTGGTGCCGCTGCTGGCGTTCGCCGCGTACCGCTGGAAGCACACCGGCGCCGGCGGCCGGCTGTCGAAGACGGACCTGGCCAAGGCGGTCGTGGTCGGCGCCGCGATCTCGACCACGCAGGTCGCCTGGTTCCCGATCCCGTTCCTGATCCTCGGGATCTTCCTGGCCCGGCGCGAGGAGCTCGGCCGGCGCGCCGCGGCGATCGTCACCGGCAAGTACGTCGCCGTGGCCGCCGCGACGTTCCTGGTCATCAACGTGCCCTTCATCATCTGGAGCCCGGGCGGCTGGTTCCGCGGCGCGCTCGCCCCGCTCACCCAGCACGCGGTCCCCGAGGGCGAGGGCCTGATCAACCTGGTGCAGTCGCTGTCCACCGGCTCGGGCAACCTGAGCCTGTACACCTACGCCGGGGCCCTGGTGATGCTGGCCCTGCTGGTCGCGTACTGGCGGCACTTCGACCGGCTGAGCACGGCCTGCTTCGCGCTGCCGATGATCGGCCTGCTGTTCCCGACCCGCTCGTACTGGACGTACTTCATCGCCTACGCGGCGGCCTGGATCGTCGGGCTGCTGACCAACGACCCCGAGCCCGCGCGCCAGCAGGCCGAGGCCGAGGACGAGGAGCCCGACGCGCGGACCATAGCCCAGCGCACGCCGCTGACCCCGCGCATCCCGTGGCTGAGCCGCTACGCCGCGATCACGGTCGCCGCGTTCGTGCCCGCCGTCGTGGTCTTCGGCGCGGCGGTGGCCGCACCGGCGCCGATGTCCCTGAAGATAGACAGCTACCTGACCTCGGCCCAGCTCAACTCGGTCCAGACGGTCACGCTGACCGCGACCAACCACTCCGACCACGCGCTCACCCCGCACTTCATGGCGGTCCACGGCAACGGCATGGTCAGCGCCAGCTGGGACATCATCTCGGGACCCAAGGTCATCAAGGCGCACTCCTGGGCGCAGTACGTGGTGACGGCGCCGAGCGTGAGCGCGATGCCGCCGATAACCGACTCCCTGAAGCTCCAGGCGGTCACCGACACCCCGGCGACGGTCAGCTACTCCGCGTCGGTCGCGCCGCAGCCGTACACCACGCTCCTGGTCGCCGACACGCCGGTGATGCCGCTGCTCCCGCCGGGCAGCTCGATCACGCTGACCGCGAGCATGCAGTCGCAGTTCGGCACTCTGCTGCACCGCTCGGGCGTGCGCATCTGCCTGGACCAGACCAAGTTCAGCAACTCCAGCACCAACTTCGACTCCGCCAAGATCACCGCCTCGCCGGCCGGCGCGTCGGCCTCCTGCGGGAGCACGGACCGCGAGGGCCAGGTGCACTTCACAGTGTTGAGCCACGGCACCGGCGGCCGCCAGCTGTACTTCCAGAGCTACGGGATGCAGGGCAGCCTCGGCCGGTTCGGGTACTCGACCTTCCTCTCGGCGGCGTGGCGGTGATCGAGGGCTTGTACGAAGTCCCCGCCCGGGCGACCGCCGGCAACCGGACAGGCCCGACGGGTCCTAAACGATGGCGATCCCACGATGAGCGCGCCCACTGACGTCCCCGCCGCACCGCCGACCCCCGGGTCGGCGGGCGGCGCGCCGTCGCGTCTGCCCGCCGGCCCGGTCCGGGTCCTGGCTCTGGCCCTGGCGGCCGGCTGGCTGATACCGATGGCCACCCACGCGGCCGGACTGGACATCGTCCTGGTCCCGCTCATCGTCGCCGCGACGGCGGCGCAGCTGACCATCGGCTCGACGCTCTCCGACCGGCTGATCCCGGCGGTGGGCCTGGTGTGCGGCACGGCGATCGCCGGCGGTTTCGTGTTCTCCAGCTGGCCGTGGGGTCTTCAACCGGTGCCGGTGGCGGGTGTCTGGTTCAGCGCCCTGTCCCTGCTGGCGTTCCGGACCCACGCGCGCACCGGCCGGCGTCCGAGCCTGCCGCGCCGCGTCGTCGGCTCCGACCTCCCGCTGCTGGCCGCGGGCGGCTACGGGGCCTGGGTCGCCCTGGCCCCCGTCCTGCGCACCACCCCCACCGCGGGGCTCGGGTACACCACCCTGACCGGCGACCGGATGCGGCAGTTCGGCCTGTTCGACACCATCTCGCGGGTCGGCGGCTACCCCTTCCTGCACTGGCGCGCCGCGGCCTCGGTCGTCGACCCGAAGATCGGGCGGAACTACCCCGCGGGCATGCACTACCTCTACGCGCTGCTCGACTCCTTCGTGACCTCCGGCACCCGGACGAGCCCGGTCGCCGAGCTGGACCGCTATCGCGACTACGTCGCGCTGGGCTTCGCCTTCCTGGTGCTGTCCGTGGCCTGGGGCGCCCGCCGGGTGCTCGGCCCGGCCACCCCGGGCTGGCAGCGCGCGCTGGTGGTCTCGGCGGCCGGCGCCTGGGCCGCGACCGGGGTGCTGACCACCATGCTGTGGTGCACGTGGGACGCCGAGGTGCTGGCGCTGGGCTTCATGGCGCTGGCCGCGGCGATCGCGGTGCGGCCGATCAGCCGGCCGACCGAACAGCTGCTGCTGGTCGGCGCGCTCGTCGCCGCCGCGGGGTTCACCTACACCCTGTACGTGCCCTTCGCCTGGGCGCTGGCCGCCGTGTTCGGGTTCGCCAACCGGCGCCGGCTGCGGCCCCACCTGTGGTTCACAGCGGCCGTCGGCACGGTCAGCCTCCTGATATCCGTAACGCCCTACCTGCTCCAGCTGCGCTACGACACCGTCAGCACCTCCGACGGGCTGCTCACCCCGGGCTTCGCGATCACCGTGCCGCACTCGACCCTGCTGGTGCTGGCCGGGCTGTGCGCCCTCGGGCTGCTGTCGGCGACCGGCCGGCGCCGCCCGACGACGGCCACGCTGGCCCTGCTGCTCGGCACCGCGATCGCCGTGGTGGCGGCCTTCGGCCTCTATCAGCTGGCGAAGATCGGCTTCACGACCTACTACTTCCCCAAGGCCATGCACGTCGCGCTGGTCTTCGCGGTGATGGGGGCCGGCACCGCCGTCACCGTGCTCAAGCCGGGCTGGTCCGGCGGCACCGCCGCGCTGTGGAAGCGCCGGGCCGCCGGGACCGCGGGCGCGCTGGCCGGGGTGATCGCGGTCGGCGCCGCCTCGCCCGGCCCGGTGCGGTTCCAGTACCAGGACATGTATCCGGGCCCGGACACCACGTGGGCGCGGGTCTGGGACGACGGCCGGCAGATCTTCGGGGTCCACGGCGCGGCCCTGGCCTACCTGTCGGACCGGCATCTGCTCGGCGACGGCAGGCCGACCGTCGCCCTGTGGGACCGGACCGGCAGCCAGAACCGGGACCTGACGCTCATCATGGCCGCGCTCAACCACGATTCCGGGACGATGGGGCCGATCCTGTACGGGCTCACCGATCTCGACGGGCTGGCCGGCGTCGCGCCCCCGCCGAGGCCGGGGGCCCCGCTGGCCCCGGGCACCGAGAGCGCGCTGGGCGCCTTCACCGATCTGGTCAGAACCTCGCGGGTCCCTTTGCGCGTCATCACACCCGACCCGGTGGTCGCCGCCCGGCTGCGCGCGATCGCCGCGTCGCACCCGTCCCTGAAGCTCGCAGTGCTCTACCTTCCCGATCTCCCCGGCGAACGCTCGCCGGCCTAGAACCGAGGCCCCCGATGGACACGACCCTGCCGCCGACGGCCGCCGAACCGCAGCCGGACCCCGTCGAGGACCGGCCGCTGCCCAGACGGGGACCGCGGCGCCGCTCCGACCTCCCGCCCCTGGCCACCCGCGCGGCCTGGACCGCCGGCCTGGTCGTGGCGGCCTGGGTCCTGCCGCTGCTGACCGACCTGCTGCACGCCGACATCCTGCTGCTGCCGGTCATCGGGCTGGCCACGGCCTCGCTGCTGCGGGCCGGCCACACCCTGCTGGACCGGCTGATGTTCACCACCGCGCTGCTGGCCGGGGTGCTGATCGCAACGGGGCTGCTGTTCTCGGCCTGGCCCTGGGGCCTGGACCCGGTGCCGGTCTCCGGCACCCTGCTGACCGGCATCGTGGCGGTCGGCGCGGCGCTGAACCGCCGGCCGAGCCTGCCGCGCCGGGTCCTGGCCAGCGATCTGCTGGTCCTGGCCGCGCCGGTGCTGTCCTATCGGGTGCTGAACGCGCCGTTCGCGGGCAAGACCTTCCTGCAGCAGCTGGCGTTCACCTCCTCCCGGGAGGACTCGTTCAACCACTTCGCGCTGTTCGACGCCATCCGGCACGTCGGAGGGTTCACCTTCCTGCACGGCGGCTCGGCCGCCAAGTTCGTGATCAACGGCAACCAGTACACGTACCCGTCCGGGTCGCACTTCCTGTACGCGCTGATCGACGTGTTCCGCCGCTCGACGACGACCCCGGACTCCTCCTACGACGCCTTCGGCCGCTACCACCAGTACGAGATCGTCGGCATGGCCTTCACCTGCATGGCGATCGTCTGGGCGGCCCGCTGGATAGCCGGGCCGGCGATGACTGGCTGGCGGCGGGCCCTGATCTGCGGGACCGTCGGCTGCCTGGCCGTCTACGGCGACCTGACCACGCTGTACTGGCAGGGCTTCGACGGCGAGGTGGTGTCCCTGGGCCTGCTCGCCCTGGCCACCGCCGTCCTGGTCCGCCCGCCCCACCGGGTCCGCGAGCAGATGCTGCTGATCGGTTCGCTGGTGATCTCGATCAGCTTCACCTACAGCCTCTACCCGGCGTTCCTGGCGGTCGGGGTCCTGATAGCCGTGGCGGTGTACTGGCGCCGGGCGCTGCGGCACTGGGTCTTCGCCCTCGCGGTCTGCGCGGTCGCCCTGCCCATCGCGTACATCCCCTATTGGGAGTCCAGCGCGCACTCGGCGGTCAGCGCGGGCCCGCTGTTCCTGCAGGGCGGCGCCTTCTGGGGCTTCTCGCGCGCCACGTCCGTCGGCTTCGCCCTGGTCGCGATGTCCGGCCTGGCGACCCGGGCCGGCCGGCGCTCGCCGGCGTGGTGGGCGCTCACCGCGTTCGTCGGCCTGTCCTGCGCGGTCGCGGTCTACACCGAGTGGTACGGGCGCTCGCACATAGGCCAGCCCGGCTACTACAGCTCCAAGATGGTCGAGGCCGCGTGGGTGATCACGCTGTGCGGGTTCGGGGCCATCGGCCTGTTCCTGAAGCCCGGCCAGCGGACCAAGCGGCGCGTCCTGGGCTCGCGCCGGCTGACCGAACTGCCCGCCGCCGCCGCGGCCCTGGCCGGCGTGCTGGTCCTGACCCGCGCCGTGCCGCTGGTCCCGGTCGACTGGCAGTGGGGCCAGAACGTGCCGGCCGGCCTGAGCACCTCGGCGATCTGGTCGAACGGCCTGGTGATCTCCGGGTGGACCAAGCCGACCTGGGAGTACGCCAAGGCGCTGCCGGTGGGCGACGGAGTGCCGACGGCCGCGATCTTCTCCGACACCGCCCACGACAACCGGCACGTGACCATGTTCCTGGCCGCGCTCAACGGCGACATGGGCCAGATGGACATCGACGGCCTCGGCGGCCACGGCATCGACAACCTGGACTCGGTCAAGCTCGACGCCAAGGGGCACATGCCGGCCATCGACAAGCTCTATCTGTCGCGGCTCGAGACCTGGATCGAGCAGCGTCCGGTCGGGTTGCGCGTTGCGGTGTCCAACAAGGCGGTCGCCGACTACCTGACGGCCTTCGGGGATCAGAACCCGCAATTGCGCCTGGTGGTGGTCTATCTGCCGCACTTCAACGGCTGACCGGAGGGCGTCACAGCACGACGCCGTATGGGTCACAGCATGTCCCCAACCGGCCCGTCGGCCCGCACCGATGTCATATTGTGGGCCGACTGACTTCTCACCGAACGCCACCGCAACAGGGGAACCCATGCCCGAAACCGCACCAAACGGCTTCGCTCACGATGTCGTGGTCATCGGCGGGGGCGGGCACGTCGGCCTGCCGCTGGCTATCGCGCTCGCCGACCGCGGCGCCTCGGTGGTCGTCTACGACGTCAGCGCGGAGGCCGTCGAGGCGGTGAACTCCGCCCGGCTGCCGTTCGACGAGCCCGGGGCCGCCCCGGTGATCGAGCGCGTGGTGGCCGCCGGGGCGCTGTCGGCGTCCACCGACCCGGCGGTGGTGGCCGCCTGCGAGCACGTGATCGTGGTCATCGGCACCCCGGTGGACGAGCACCTGAACCCCGACCAGACCGCGATCCCGCGGGCGCTGGAGACCTGTGCGCCGCACTTCCGGGACGGCCAGCTGCTGATACTGCGATCGACGGTGTACCCCGGGGTCACCGAGCTGGTGGAGCGGATGATCGCGCGCCTGGGCGTGGCCGTCGACGTGGCCTTCTGCCCCGAGCGCATCGCCGAGGGCAAGGCCATGACCGAGCTGTTCGAGCTGCCGCAGATCGTCTCCGGCCGGACCGAGCGGGCGCAGCAGCGTGCGGAGGCGCTGTTCCACCGGCTCACCGACAAGATCGTTCACCTGAGCCCGGAAGAGGCCGAGCTGGCCAAGCTGTTCACCAACACCTGGCGCTACATCAAGTTCGCCGCGGTGAACCAGTTCTACATGATGGCCAACGACCGGGGCCTGGACTTCGAGCGCATCCGGGCGGGCCTGACGCAGGACTATCCGCGCGCGGCCGACATGCCCGGCGCCGGGTTCGCCGCGGGGCCGTGCCTGTTCAAGGACGCCATGCAGCTGGCGGCATTCCACAACAACAACTTCACCCTCGGCTACGCGGCGATGACCACGAACGAGGGCCTGCCGCTGTACGTCGTGGACCGGCTGGACTCGCAGTACGACCTGAAGAACATGACGGTCGGCATCCTGGGCATGGCGTTCAAGGGCGGCTCGGACGACACCCGCTCCTCGCTGTCCTACAAGCTCAAGCGGATCCTGAAGTTCAAGGCCGCCGAGGTGCTGTGCACCGACCCGCTGGTCACCACCGACCCCTCGCTGGTCGGCCTGGAGGAGGTCCTGGAGAAGTCGGACCTGCTCATCGTCGGCGCCCCCCATCCGGAGTACCGGGGCCTGAAGGCCTCGGTGCCGGTGGCCGACATCTGGAACGTCTTCGGCGAAGGGGTCCGCGTATGACGCCGGCGGTGGATCCGAACCGGCCGAAGGTCTCGGTCATCATCCCGGCCTACAACGAGGGCGACGGGGTGCTCCCGGTGCTGGACCGGCTCTTCGAGTCCGTCCAGCTGCCGTGCGAGGTGCTGGTCGTGGTGGACACCCCCGAGGACACCACGATGCCGGTGATAGAGAAGTACGCCGTCGCCGAGCCCCGGCTCAAGCCGCTGGTCAACACCTACGGCCGGGGTCCGGCCAACGCCATCCGGTTCGGCATCGACCACGCGCTGAGCCCGGCCGCGGTGGTCACCATGGCCGACGGCTGCGACGACCCGCGCCAGATCGACGACTTGGCCCGGCTGGTGGAGCGCGGCGTGGCGGTGGCCGCGGCCTCCCGCTACATGGCCGGCGGCCAGCAGGTCGGCGGGCCGCTGCTCAAGGGCCTGATGTCGCAGGCCGCCGGCCGCTCGCTGGCCTGGTTCGCGCGCGTGGGCACGCGCGATGCGACCAACTCCTTCAAGGCCTACTCCACCGAGTTCGTCCGCGAGGTCGGCATCGACTCCCGCGACGGCTTCGAGATCGGCATCGAGCTGGCCGCCAAGGCCCGCCGGCTGCGCCGTCCGGTCGCCGAGATCCCGACCATCTGGCTGGACCGCACCCAGGGCGGCTCCAACTTCCAGCTGCGCAAGTGGCTGCCCAAGTACCTGCGCTGGTACCGGTTCGCCTTCGGGCCGCCGTTGACCGTCGAGCAGCTGCGTGACAAGACCGAGCACTGAGATCCCAGGAAGCGATACCCATGTCTGAGAAAGTCCTCGTCTCCGGCTCGGCCGGCTTCATCGGCGGCTATGTCGTGGAGGAGCTGCTCTCACGCGGCTACACCGTGGTCGGCATCGACAACTACTCGAAGTACGGCAAGATCGTGAAGTCGTACGACGACCACCCGGACTACCAGTTCCACGAGGGCGACGTCCGCGACACCGCTCTGATGACCGAGCTGCTGTCGGACTGCGACCACTTCATCGCCGGTGCCGCGCTGATCGGCGGCATCTCCTACTTCCACACCTACGCCTACGACCTGCTGGCGACCAACGAGCGCATCATCGCCTCCTCGTGCGACGCCGCCATCAAGGCGCACAACAGCGGCAACGGCCGGCTGAAGAAGGTCACGTACATGTCCTCCTCGATGGTCTTCGAGTCCACCGAGGTGTGGCCGTCGGTCGAGGGCTCCGAGCGCAAGGTGCCGCCGCCGCTGTCGTCCTACGGCTTCCAGAAGCTGGCCGTGGAGTACTTCGCGCGCGCGGCGTGGGACCAGTACAAGCTGCCGTACACGATCGTGCGGCCGTTCAACTGCGTCGGTATCGGCGAGTCCCGCGCGCTGGGCGACGAGGAGATCCTGTCCGGCAACGTCAAGCTGGCGATGAGCCACGTGGTGCCGGACCTGGTGCAGAAGATCGTCAAGGGCCAGGACCCGCTGCACATCCTGGGCACCGGCGAGCAGGTGCGCCACTACACCTACGGCGGCGACCTGGCCCGCGGCATCGTGACCGCGATGGCGCACCCGGCGGCGCTGAACGACGACTTCAACCTGTCCACCCCGGCCGGGCACTCGGTCAGGGAGCTGGCCGAGGCGATCTGGGCCAAGATCAAGGGCCCGGACGTCCCGCTGACCCTGGTCTCCGACGATCCGTTCGAGTACGACGTGCAGCGCCGCGTGCCGGCCACCGAGAAGGCCGAGCGGGTCCTGGGCTTCACCGCAGACACCTCGCTGGAGCAGATGCTCGACGAGGTGATCCCGTGGATCGTCACCGCGGTGGAGAACGGCACCATCTGAGATTTTCCGGACAATTCGGGTCCGCTAGGTGTATCAGCGCCGGTCCGCCATTCGACGGACCGGCGCCTAGTGGCGCGCTTTGTTAAGTACCATGAGCCGTCGTCGCCTTGTCCGGGCCGCGGGCGGCGTCCCCCTGATCCCCGCTGCCGGGCCGGTACCCGGGCTGGCAACCGGATCCGCCCCAGCCGGCGTCAGAAAACCAAGAAGGAGGTGCGCGACGATGACCGACTACGACGACGTGTGGATCGTGATCCCGGTCTACAACGAAGGCGCCGTCATCAGCGACGTCGTCGAGCGCACGCGCGAGACGTTCCCCAACATCGTCTGCGTCGACGACGGCAGCCGCGACGACTCGGCCGAGAAGATCGCCGGGACCGGCGCGCACCTGGTGCGGCACCCGGTCAACCTCGGCCAGGGCGCGGCCCTGCAGACCGGCATCGCCTACGCGCTGTCCCAGCCGGGCATGCGGTACCTGGTCACCTTCGACGCGGACGGCCAGCACCGGGTGGAGGACGCCGAGACGATGCTCGCCGTGGCCCGCACCGAGGGCGCCGACGTGGTCCTGGGCTCGCGCTTCCTGGAGCAGAACGAGCAGATCCCGCTGCTGAAGCGGATCGTGCTGCGCACCGTGGTGACGTTGAGCCCCACCGCGCGCAAGCTGAAGCTGTCCGACGCCCACAACGGGCTGCGGGTGATGAACCGCGAGGCCGCCTCCCGGCTGCGGATCACCATGAACGGGATGGCGCACGCCTCGGAGATCGTCGGCTTCCTGGCGAGCTCGGGACTGAAGGTCCGCGAGGTCCCGGTGACCATCCTGTACACCGACTACTCGCGGTCCAAGGGCCAGTCGCTGATCAACGGCGTCAACATACTGTTCGACCTGTCGGTCCGACAGCGAGGGGCGTAGCACTCATGCTGATCCAGATCATCCTGATCGCGGTCGCGGTCGTGCTGTTCGTGTTCTTCATCCGCAGCTCGCACTCGGTCAAGACGCAGGCGTTCAAGCGCATAGGGTTCGTCGTCTTCCTGATCCTGAGCCTGGACGCGGTGCTGCGGCCCAACGACACCACCTGGCTGGCCCACAAGGTCGGGGTCGGCCGCGGCGCGGACCTGCTGCTGTACATGCTGGTCGCGGCATTCGCGTTCTTCGCGGTGAACACCTTCCTGCGCTTCCGCAACCTCGAACGCCGGTTCACCGACCTGGCTCGGGCCATCGCCCTGCGCGACGCGCAGCTGCCGCCCGAGGTGGTGACCGCCACGGCACCGCAGGTGCCGGCCCAGGCTCCGGCGCACGAGCAGGAGCAGGAGCCGCAGACCACCCTTTCTGGAGGACCCGCCCGATGACCTGGCTCGTGACCGGCGGCGCCGGTTACATCGGCGCGCACGTGGTGCGCGCGCTGCTCGCCGACGGCCACGACGTGGCGGTGCTCGACGACCTGTCGACCGGGTTCAAGGAGCGCGTCCCGGACGGCGTGCCGATGGTCATGGGCACGGTCCTGGACCCGGCCGCGCTGGAGCGCGCCTTCGGGGACCACGGCATCACCGGCGTCGTGCACCTGGCCGGCAAGAAGCAGGTCGGCGAGTCGGTCGCCAAACCGCTGTACTACTTCCATGAGAACGTCGAAGGCCTGCGGATCCTGCTGGCGTCCATGGGCGAGCACGGCGTGCGCTCCCTGGTGTTCTCCTCCAGCGCCGCCGCGTACGGCATGCCGGACGTCGAGTTCGTCACCGAGGACACGCCCTGCGCGCCGCTGAGCCCCTACGGGCTGACCAAGCTGATCGGCGAGCAGATGATCGCCGCCGCGGCCGTGGCCCAGCCGCTCAGCTATGTGAACATCCGCTACTTCAACGTCGCGGGCAGCGCGAGCCCCGAGCTCGCCGACCGCGGCGCGGCCAACCTGATCCCGCTGATCTTCGAACGCGTCGACGCCGGACTGCCCCCGCGCATCTTCGGCGACGACTATCCGACCCCGGACGGCACCGGCATCCGGGACTACATCCACGTCGCGGACCTGGCCGAAGCGCACACCGCGGCAGCCCGCCGGCTGATCGCCGACCCGCAGACCGCGCTGACCGTCAACGCCGGCCGCGGCGTGGGCGTGTCGGTGCGCGAGATCATCCACACCGTCGGCGCCGTGATCGGCGACCCCGGCCTCACCGGCGCCGTCGAGGCGCGCCGGCCCGGCGACCCGGCCCGCTCGGTGGCCTCCGCCGACCGGATCCGCGAGGAGCTGGGGTGGACGGCGCGCCGGGACGTGCGCGAGATGGTGGAGTCGGCGTGGGCGGGATGGCGCCGGTGACTGAAGGAGTGGGGACAGCCGGGGTGACGGCGGCGGGCACCGGGACCGACAGCAATGTGAAGCCCGCGCCGCCCGGCGGCGCGGCCGCTCCCACGGCCCGCCCTCCACGGCTCTACGCGCTCGACCTCATACGCTTCATCGCCGCGGCAGTGGTCGTGCTGCGCCACTGGGTGGCGACCGGAACCGCCTACGTGGGCAACCACTGGGTCTACGCCTGGGGCATAGCGCAGCCCAGGCACATAGCGCCGTTCCCGCTCGTCGCGGTCGTGACCTACGGAGACCTGGGCGTCCAGCTCTTCTTCCTGATCAGCGGCTTCGTGATCTGCATGAGCAGCTGGGGCCGCACGCTCGGCCAGTTCGGCGCCTCGCGCGTCTCGCGGCTGTACCCCGCTTACTGGTTTTCCGTGCTCGCCTCGATCGCGGTGCTGCTCGCCCTCCCCCGCCTGGGTGTGCACAGGTGGCCCGGTACGTTCAACGACGTCCTGATGAACCTGACCATGACGCAGAGTTTCTACGGCGTCCACGACATCGACCCGGTGTACTGGACCCTGGCTGCCGAGCTGCGCTTCTACCTGTTGTTCGCCATCGTCGTGGCATTCGGCGTGACCTACCGGCGGGTCATGTACTTCTGCTGGCTCTGGGTCTTCGCGGCGATGTTCACCAAGGTCACCGGCAATGGCACGCTGAACCAGATCCTGCAGCCGGCCTACGCGCCGTACTTCATCGCCGGCGTGGCGTTCTTCCTGATATGGCGCTTCGGGCCGACCATGCTGCTGTGGGCGCTGGTCGGGGTGTCGTTCCTGATCGCGCAGTCGCAGACCGCCCCAGACCCGCTCTCGTTCCCCGAGATCGGCTGGGCCTACCCGCGCTGGCCGATGCTGCTGTGCCTGGTGCTGTTCTTCGCACTGATGGCCCTCATCGCGCTGCACAAGCTCGACTGGGTCCGGTGGAAGCCGCTGGCCACGCTCGGCGCCCTGACTTATCCCCTGTACCTGCTCCACCAGGACATCGGCTTCACGATGATCGCCTACCTGCACCGGCACCTGTCGTTCTGGCCCACGCTGGGCCTGGCCGCATTTGGCATCCTCGTGCTGTGCTACCTGGTCCAGCGGTTCGTCGAGCCGACTGTGCAGCGCCTGCTGAAGAACGGCGTCAAGAACTCCCTGCTGGCCATGCGGCGCGCCGACGAAGGCGCCCAGCCGGCCGGCCGGAGCAGCAGAAGTCGCGCATTCCTGATTCCGCACCAGGGGGCGGCGTCGTCTCCATCGCAGTCCGAACCAGCCCCGTGAGAAGCCGTGACGTGCTGCACACCGTGGTGGCGCTGAGCTCCAGCCCTACCGCGCGCAAGCTCAAGCCCCCGACCCCGGACGGCACCGGCATCCGCGACTACATCCACGTCGCAGACCTCGCCGAGGCCCACACCGCGGCGGCCCGCCGGCTGATCGCCGACCCGCCCCCGGGCCTGACCGGCGCCGTCGAGGCGCGCCGGGACGGCGTCCCGGCGCGCTCGGCGGCCTCAGCGGACCGGATCCGGCAGGAACTGGGCTGGACGACGCGAAGGGACGTGCGCGAGATGGTGGAGTCGGCGTGGGCGGGGTGGCACCGATGAGCGACACGGTGAAGGAGTTCGAAGTGGGGGCGACGGCCAAGATGGAACCATCCGGAGACCTGGAGGCGCCCGCGCCCGTTGCAGCGTCCGTATTCGCACCTGCGCCCGCCGCGACCCCGGCCAAGAGCCGTGCGCCTCGCCTGTACGCGCTGGATCTACTGCGCTTCATAGCGGCCGCTTCCGTGGTTGGGATGCACTGGGTCGCGCTGGGTAACGGCGTGGGTGCTTATGGCGCTCAGAGAGCAGAACCGTACGGGGTGACCTACGGCCGTCAGATCTTCCCCCATTCGATCACCGACGCCCTGACCTATGGCGGGCTCGGGGTCGAGCTCTTCTTCCTGATCAGCGGCTTCGTCATCTGCATGAGCAGTTGGGGCCGGACTGTCGGCCAGTTCGGCGCTTCCCGGATATCCCGGCTGTTCCCCGCCTATTGGTTCGCCGTCCTCGCGACCACGGCCGTGGTGCTGCTGTTTCCCCGGCTAGGAGTGCAAGGGAACTTCTCCCTGTTCCGGACCTGCCTGGCCAATCTCACGATGCTCCAGCACTTCTTCGGCGGCGCCGACGCCGACCCCGTGTACTGGACACTGGCGCAAGAGCTTCGCTTCTACCTCTTGTTCGCGATCGTCGTCGCCTTCGGCGTCACCTACCGCCGTGTGCTCTACTTCTGCTGGCTGTGGCTGTTCGTGGCCATGTTGACCGCCATGAGCGGCAACGGGACACTGGACGCCATCACCCAGCCGGACTACGCGCCCTACTTCATCGGCGGCATCGCCTTCTTCCTCATGTGGAAGTTCGGCCCCAATCTCCTGTTGTGGGGACTGGTCGGCATCACCTTCCTCGTCGCGCAGGCTCAACTTCAGCCCCAGCCGCAGGTGGCGTTCGGATGGAACGCACCGATGTGGCCGATGGTCCTGGTCATCACCGCCTGCTACGGCTCAATGGCTTTGATCGCCCTGCACAAGCTCGACTGGGTCCGTTGGAAGGGCCTGACAGTGGTGGGCGCACTCACCTATCCGCTTTACCTGCTGCACCAGGAGATCGGCTTCACGGCGATCGCCTATCTGTACCCCAAGATGTCGGCCAAGATAATGCTGCCGCTCATGTTCGTCGTGCTGCTGGGCATCTGCTGGCTTGTGCACCGGTTCATCGAAAAGCCCAGTCAACGGCTCATCAAGGACGGCATCGGCAAGTCCATCGAAGCGGTGCGCACCGCGGATGCCAGCGCACCGGGGCCACGGCGTCGCCGTTCGACGATCCCTCGTCAGGAGACCGCTACAGCCGTCCTCCAGCCCAACGAACCGACTCGGTTCTCCTAGAAGGCTCCGGAGGCCGGGCTCAGCATCCAACATCACTGCCCTGGCCGCGTCCTGTGGTTCCGTATTCGGGAGCCACAGGACGCGGGTTCTATTTCTATGGAACCGGCAGAACTAGAACCAGTCCACACCGAACTGAACGACGCCGAAGCTAGAACCAAATGCTTCCGCTGAGGTTGGTGCCCTGGTCCTGCCAGCCGCTCGTGAAGTTCGCACTCCACATCCGCAGCGTGTAATCGGTGCCGCCGGCGAAGATATACATGCTGCCGTTGTTGGCGATGACTTCGGATGCAGAGCTGGCGATACTTCCGCCGAGGTTGGTGCCCTGGTCCTGCCAGCCGTTGGCAAAGTCAGCACTCCACATGCGCAGCGTGGCGTCCGTCCCGCGAGCGAAGACATACATGTGCCCGTTCGGCGCGATGATCGCTGACGGGTCGCTGGCGATGCTGCCGCCGAGGTTGGTGTTGGAGTCTGTCCAGCCGTTGAAGTCTGTGCTCCACATGCGGAGCGTCCCGTCGCCACCTCGTGCGAGGACGTACATGTTCTTGTTGGCCGCGAGGACCTCAGACTCGCCTCCGACACTTCCGCCGAGGTTGGTGCCCTGGTCCTGCCAGCCGTTGGCGAAGTCCGCGCTCCACATGTGCAAGGCCTTGTCCGCTCCGCCTGCGAAGATGTACATATGGCCGTTCGCGCCGATGGCGGCTGATGGAGTGCTGGCCACGGTGCCGTAGGCATCAGTGCCCTGGTCCTGCCAGCCGTTGGCGAAGTCCGCACTCCACATGTGCAGAGCCCCGTCGGTCCCGCCAGCGAAGACGTACATGTGGCCATTGGGGGCGATCGTGACCGCTGGATCTGTCGCAATCGCGACACCCCCGAGGTTGGTGCCCTGGTCCTGCCAGCCGTTGGCGAAGTCCGCACTCCACATACGCAAGGTCGAATCTGTCCCCCGCCCAAAGATGTACACGTGCCCATTCGGCGCGATGATCGCGGACGGCTCGCCGGCGATGGTGCCCCCACCGAGGTTGGTGCCCTGGTCCTGCCAGCCGTTGGCGAAGTCCGCGCTCCACATGCGCAAAGTGCTGTCACTGCCACGGACGAATTGATACATGTGGCCATTCGGCGCGATCACCGTGGACCGAGTAGCGCCAGCCGTCGGCGGCAAGCCGACCGTGACGGTAACGCCCGGCGCGAGGCCGTTACCGCTTTTCCCGCCCGCGTTGGAAGCAGTGCTGACAGCGCCAAAGGTGACAGGAGTGTTCAAAGGCACCTGGCTGCTCGACCAGGTGATGGACGGATTGGCCCCGGCCACCGGGGCGCCCCAGGCATTGTTGCCGCTGCCTGCGTTGACGTAGAACTGGGTGCTGAACGTGGCACCCGGAGTACTGTCAGACACCGACGCTGTGATCGTCACTGTTCCGTTGACGAGCGACCCGCCGGCCGGGCTTGTGATGCTCACCGATGGCGCCGCAGGCGCGGGCGGCGGAGGCGGGGTGTCGCCGGCGGGGTCGTGGAGCCAGCCGACACCGTCCGTGTACTGGGGCTGGGTGCTGTCATTTCCGGTCTCTTCGGACTGGACCACTCCATTGACGACATTCATCCGTCCAGAGCCGTCGGAGGAGAAGTTCTGCTGCAGCAGGGTGATGTAGCCGTTGCCTGTCGAGTCGACGTAGTTGCCCAGTACGAGTGCGACGTGTCCCGTGGCGTGTTGTGTTGCCATGCTGATCACATCGCCCGCTGCCGGGGACGAGCTGGTGGCGTGGCCGTTGGTGACCTTGGTGAGCTTGCCGTTGGGGAAGTTGGAGACTATGGTGCCGCCGGTTGCGCCGTAGCCGCCGGTTATGTAGCCGGCCTGATACATGTATCTGCCAGCGAGTTCTGTGCACTCAAAGTCTTTCCAGCCCAGCGCCGAATAGGTGTCGTTGTTCGGGCCACACGCGATAATGCCACGAACATTGGATGAGCCAAGCTGGTAGCTGCCCGGGCTATGCCCTGAGACCGTGTCACACGGTGTGCCGCCCCACCAAGTTGGTTCGGACAACGTCGGCAGCACCGATGCGCTCGTTGTGGCAGCAGTCAGCCTGGGCACGGTGTGAGCGCCGGCCGTGGTCTGGGCCGTCTGTTGGTCGGACGGTGCGGTCTGTCCGATCGAGGTTGGCGAGGCCAGCCCAGTGCCGTCGATGGTGATGCCGGTGCCGAATCCCGGCACTTGTTCGCTGGCCAGCTTGGATATCTGGATGATGAAGGTGCGGGTTCCGGCTTCGGTGACCCATTCGATCATGTCGGTCTTTTGCAGGTGCACACCGTCGAACGGAATGTTCGGATTGCTTTCGATGCCTTTGACGGTCCGGCCGAACAGGTGGGCTGCGGGTCCCGGGTGGCTGGCGCCGCCCTGCCCGTCGCGGGCCTTGCCCAGCGCTGCGGCCCATGCCGGACTGTCGCCGGGCTTGGCTGCGCCGAGTTCGGGAAAGTCGAGGGGGTCGGGGTGGCCGGCGGGGACGGCAGTTACTGTGAACTCATAGCTCGACTGCTGGTTCTGGATCACGGCTTCCGGCACTGGCGAGCCTGCCTCGGACACCTTGGCGGAGGTCGCCGGAAGCACGTTGGCACCTATCGTCAGGTTGACGCCGTCCACCGTCGCGACCACCTTGACCGCCGCGGGTACCGCCACAGCGCCCGCCTGCACGCTCGTCAACGGCTTTGCCAGATTGGATCGGACATCGGGTGGCGTCGGCGAGGACGCCCAAGCCGGGTTCGCAAGCGCCGTCGCAAGGAGGCCGCCGGCAAGGCTTACACATGCTGCGGCAGTCGTGGCCGATCTGGTGAGGAATCGACGTCGGGTTTGTCGTGGTGTCAGGATACTAGCCATAGTGATCGATCCCGTTCCGTGGGATGAGAACGTTGCATCGGCTGACACCTCAAAACGCGTCTACGCGGATCGCGCTGCGCCTTGTGGCCCTGCCGAGCCCCTCCAGGCGGAGGAGCCAGATGATCACATCAGGGAACTGATGTTCGCACAAGTCTTCGCGCCGGGTGGCCGCGTCGCGAAGGTGACAGACTATTGGCTCATACGAGGTGAAACTGCCATGCCGACGAGGTTGAACTCGGCCCAGGCATGCGACATTTGTTCAGGTCACTCGTCGCCTACGTCGTCGGCCGGGGCATTGGCACCCGCCGCAGTGACCCGTCGGCGATCGCCGAGATGAAGGGGCAGTGGACGTTGAGGCGTTTCCTCAGAGGCACATCACCCTATGCGATCATCGGAGCACCATACGCGACAAACCTTTGATTCCTCCCCCTCTTACCCGGACCGGCAGCCCATGACCGCCGTCCACCGGGTAACCTCTACTGTCGCGCGGCTCGCTGCCCGTCATCGTGCGTTCTAATCCATCCGGACCTGGAAGCCGGTCTGCGTAGTCTCTAAGAGGTCCCCGTTGTCCATTACCAGCCAGGAGCGAAGCGGCACGCCCGATGCTGCGGATCCCAAAGCCCCGCGGGCCGGTCTGACCCGAATACTGGCGGTCGTCTCCCGGCGCGTCGTGGAACCGGTGTCCGTCGGCTTCAGCGCAGCCGTACTGTTGTTCGTCCGGCTGATGTTCCCGGTCCCGGTGGGCGTGGCGGACAACTATGACGGCAGCAGGCTGCTGTGCCACCTAGGGCTGTACACCACGGGCAACTCAGACCAGATGCGCCACTGGGTCAACTTCACATATGTGATCAAGCAGGGGTGGAACTGCACGAAGACCCCCTACGGCATCGGCACGAAGAACGCCACGAACATCGACCTGCCGCAGCCGGCGTACAACTCCAGCCAGCTGATCCTGATGAACACCGCGCACTACATCACCAAGTGGCTGGGGTTGCGGCACGACGGCGGGCCCACGGCCCTGGACCTGCGCGTGCTCGGCGCCGTGGGATGCGTGTTCATCGGGGTCGCGATCGGCCTGCTGTTCGCGGTCATGCGCACTTCGCGCCTGTCCCGCTACCTGGTGTGCGGGGCCGTGCTGCTCATCGTCGCCGACGCCAGCTTCATCGACTTCGCCGCGTCTCCGCTCAGCGAGATCTCGGCCGTCATCGGCCTGCTCTTCCTGCTGCCGGCCATCCTGCTGCTGTTCCGTCCCGGCCGATCCCGCTGGGCCGGACTGGTTCTGGGCTGCGGCGCCCTGATGTTCCTGGTGACCTCCAAGGCGCAGGACGCGCCGATGGTGGGTCTGGCCGTGCTGCTTCTGGCCTTCCCGGTCACGGTCGGCCCACTCAAGGGCCGCATCGGCAGCCGGGTTGTTCCCGCCGCGCTGGCGGTGGTCCTGGCCTTCGCGGGCGTCGCGATGACGCCGAAGCAGGACCCGCACTTCACGCTGCAGACCAAGGCCGACTTCCTGTTCAACGAGCTGCTGTATGTCAGCCCGAACCCGAAGGCCGACATGGCGGCCATGGGCGTGCCGTTCTACTACAGCGCCCAGGTCGGCAAGCCCGCCTGGTGCCCGCCGTACTCGCCGAGCGTGATGGACACCGGGATATACGTCCCGGCCAACAAGGGCGACAAGTTCGTGGCGCGCGACCACTCGAACGACCCGGCGTTGCAGGCGGCGATGAAGACCGGCAACACGTGGAAGTTCATGCTGACGCACCCGGACCGCATGGTCCGCGTCGCCAACGACGCCGCGAACGCCTTCTTCTACGTGCGTCCCACGTACACGGGCCTGTGCGGAGGGTCGCACAAGGACCAGGCCAACCCGCTCGGCAACTACGCCAACTACCCCAACGGCGGCGACACCGTCGACAAGCGGTTCACCCCGGTGACCAGCGTCCTGGGGCTGTTCCGCGGCATGGGCCTGATCCCGCTGCTGCTGCTGTGGGCCATCCCGATCTGGGTCGCCGTCCGGCGCCTGGCGCGCAAGCGCGACCGGGTCACCGGTGAGCGCAAGGCGTTCGCGTGGATGACCTTGTTCCTGTCGGTCGTGGCCCTGCTGCAGTTCGGCGCGGGGGCCTACTTCGACGGGATCGACACCGCCAAGCACCTCAACCTCTCGATATTCGCCTCGGTCCTGGCCGTGGTGACTGCTGTGGCCACCGCCCGCCTGCGCCCGGAAGCGGCCGCTGTGGGCATGGTCGGGGCCACTCCCGACCAGACCCGAAGGAGCGAAACCGACGTGGAGTCCGACGCCAAGGCCCTGAGTGTCCTGGTGATCATCCCGACGTACAACGAGTCGGAGAACCTGGAGAAGATCGTCGCCCGCGTGCACGCGGCGAACCCCGACGTGCACGTGCTGGTCGCGGACGACAACTCCCCGGACGGCACCGGCGATCTGGCCGACAAGCTGGCCGGCGCGGACGAGCGGGTCAAGGTCATGCACCGGGCCGGCAAGGAGGGCCTGGGCAAGGCCTACCTGGCCGGCTTCGCCTGGGGCATCGAGCACGACTACGACGTCATCTGCGAGATGGACGCCGACGGCTCGCACCGCCCCGAGGACTTCCCGGCGTTGCTGAAGGCGCTGGTGGCGCAGGACGCCGACCTGGTGCTGGGCTCGCGCTACGTCCCCGGCGGCAAGACCGTCGGCTGGCCCAAGCGGCGCGAGATCCTGTCCAAGGGCGGCAACACCTGGGTCCGCCTGGTCACCGGCATGAAGCTGGCCGACGCGACCGGTGGCTACCGCCTGTTCCGCCGGGAGACGCTGGAGAAGATCGACCTGGCGTCGGTCGCCAGCGCCGGCTACACCTTCCAGGTGGACCTGGCCTGGCGCACGGTGCGGGCCGGTCTGAAGGTGGTCGAGGTGCCGATCACCTTCGTCGAGCGGGAGCTCGGCGCCTCGAAGATGAGCGGCAACATAGTCGCCGAGGCGCTGTGGCGGACCACCGTGTGGGGCACCAAGTACCGGCTGAACCGCCTGGTCGGCAAGAAGTAGGAGCCAAGCCCGTCCGACGGCACGGGGGCTGGGCCCGTCCCTCCCCGTGCCCGGGCCGCCGAGACCGAACCCCAGATCGCGATTCGTAAGGAACACACCGTGACCACTATCGCCGCGGAGCCTGAGGCGGGCCCGCGAAGCGCAGGCCGGATCCGAGCGTCCAACGAGCTCTGGTCCCGGGCCCTGACCGCCGGGCGCTGGCCGCTGTACGAGGCCGCCGTGGCCTTCGCGGCCGCCGCGTGGATGCTCGTCTCCACCAAGACCATCAAGGTCTTCGCCCCGCTGGACCGGGTCAGCCAGGTCAGCGGGCTGGCCGCGCTGCAGTTCCGGTTCCTCGTCCCGGCCCTGGCCCTGGTGGTGTTCCTGCTGCTGGCGCGCCGCACGGAGAAGTACCGGCTGCTCGCCGCGCGGACCGCCTTCGCGGCGCTGCCCGGCTTCACCTCGGGCTTCCTGGCCGCCGGGGTGAACCTGGCGCTGCGCGGCGCGAACCTGCCGCTGAACGGCACCTCGGGCGACGCCGGCGACATGGAGCGCTGGGCGATCATGCTCCAGCACGGCCAGATGACGCACCCCGGCTACCCGCCGCTGTACCCGCGCATCGTCTGGTTCGTCGCGAAGTTCAGCCACGACAACGTCTTCCTGGGCCTGAAGCACACTGAGATCCTCACCACCGCGGTGCTCGGCCCGCTGACCTACCTGGCGTGGCGCTTCGTCGTCTCCCGGCCGTGGGCGTGCGTGCTGGCCGTGGTGTACGTGCCGACGCTGGCCGAGCCGTACAAGGCCTACGAGCCGCTGGTGCTGGCCATCGTCATCCCGATCGTCATCGCCTTCCTGCGCTATCTGCAGACCAGCCCGACCAAGGGCCTGGTGCACCTGGCGATCGCGGGTCTGGCCTGGGGCCTGCTGGTCGGCGAGATCTTCATCCTGTTCGCCGGCCCCTTCTACTGGGCGGCCTTCGGCGTCGCGCTGGGCGCCGCGGTGATGTTCCCCTGGCGCACCGGATGGCGCCACGGCGCGACCCTGCTGGGCGCCACGGTGGTCGGGTTCCTGATCCCCTCCTACCACCTGATCGACGGCCTGCTGCACGAGGCGCCGGACCCGTACTTCTTCTTCGGCACCAGCCAGGACCCTGCGTACACCTTCGTGTACCTCACGGACATGCCCGGCAACGCCATCCGCAACGGCACCTGGCCGCCGACCGGCGAGCTCGGCGGCGTGGGCGTCTTCGGCGCCATCGTCCTGGTCCTGACCGGCGTCGCGATCTGGCTCGGCATGCGCCGCACCCCGGTCCTGCTCACCGCCGGCCTGCTCACCGGCGGCTGGCTGATGCGCTTCTATCTGGCCTCGCATGAGTACCGCGACCAGCTGGTCCGCTACTGGCCGCGCACCACGACCTTCTCGCTGTACTGCTTCCTGATCCTGGCGGTGTTCGCCGTCAAGCTGATCGGCGAGCGCGCGCAGGAGTTCCTGGCCGAGCACCGCAAGCTCACGGCGACCGTGCGGCAGCAGGCAGCGGCTGCAAAGGCCGAGAGCGAGCCCGAGACCGCGGCGCAGGAGTCGGACGCCGAGGGCGAGGCCCTGGTGCCCGCGCAGCGTGGACGGCGCTCCGGCGGGCGGGTGCCGGTGCCGTTCCAGACCGGCATGGTCGGCCTGGCGTTCGCGCTCACACTGTTCACCGGCATGTCCGCCTCGGCGGCCACCGACAAGATCATGCCGAAGAACGACGGCTCCGAGGGCCAGCTGGCCTGGCACGCGCACTTCGACTCCCCGGCGAACCTGGTGCAGGGGATCACGAAGGTCAACGGCAAGTAGGCGGTAGAGCACGGCGGAAGGGCCCGGTTCCAGCGGCGGAGGCTGCTGGAACCGGGCCCTTCGGGTTTCGCGACTTCGTCGGCTGAGAAAAGGTGGGCGGGTGGGCTGGCGCCCGTGCGCAGCCCCCTACCGCACCCCGTGCCGCAGCATCGCCTTGGCCGCCCCGCCGTCCCGGGCCTTCGCCGCGCCGGGGATCTGGCTCAGCGCGTTCAGCCGCGACAGCAGCCGGCGGCGGGCCGCGCGCTCGGCCGTCTTCCAGTTCAGCGCGATCAGCTCGGCCTGGATGTCCTCGAAGTACTTGCGCTCCTGCTCGAAGCGGCGGCCGCTGCGGGCGAAGGAGCTGGAGTGGCTGGAGCCGTGGCGGCGGTAGCGGAAGGCCACCTCGCTGCCGGCCACGACCTCGCCGCCGGCCATGATGACGTCCACGATGAAGGCCAGATCGTGCGCGGCGTCGATGCCCTCGCGGTAGGACACCTTCTGCAGGTGCTCGCGGCGGTAGCAGGAGGCCGGGGTGTACAGCCAGTTGCTGCGCAGCAGGCTCGCCGCGCCCGCGTCGCCCTTGAGGACGACCTCGCCGGTGCCGGGGCGGGTCAGGCGCTTGATCTTGTCCGGGAGCGGGAAGTGCGGGGCGCCGGCCTCGTCGATGACCTCGACCGCGGGCTGGACCATCGCGGCGTCCGGGTGGCGGCGGATCAGGTCGGCGACCGCGCGGCCGTAGTTCGGGTTCACCAGGTCGTCGGCGCCGGGCATGGCGAACCAGTCACCTTCGGCGAGCTCTATGCAACGGTACGTGTTCGCGTTGTTGCCGAGGTTCTTCTCGTTGCGGACGTACCGGATGCGGTCGTCCTCCAGGGCACGGACCGTGCGCTCGACTTCCAGGCCGTCCGGGTAGGCGTCCTCGACCACCGTCAGCCGCCAGTCGGTGTCCTCCAGGGCCCTGATGCTGGCGATGGTCTGGTGCAGGTACTCCGGACTCCCGTAGTAGGGGATGAGGAACTCGATCACCGCAGCGTCGCCGCCAGTCATGGCGCCCACCCCTCTCGACATCCTGTGGAACAAGCCAACATGCTACATAAAACGTAGGCAGGCCCGAGGCGTGCTCGCGCCACCCCGCGGATCTGGCACTATCGACACGTCCCCCTCGCCGCCCGCACCACCTCCAGGCCCCGGTGATTCCTCGATGACGCTGACCTCGATACGCCGCCTCGCCAAATCCCCCTCGGCGATGATGACGGCTTCGGTTCTCCTGGTGGCCGGCGGCGGCTACCTGTTCCTGATGCTGGCCGGCGGACTGAGCGACAAGAAAGAGGCCGCCGCCATGGCCTCGATGTACGTCCTGGTCAACCTCATCGGCCAGGGCGTCTTCGCGGGACTGGAGCAGGAGACCAGCCGCTCCCTGAGCCGGGCGGCGGCGGTCGGGGACGACACCGGTCCGGTGATGCGCCGCGCCGTCCGGCACACGGCCGCGCTGCTCGCGGTGTGCTGCGTGTTCGTGGCGGCCGCCTCGCCGATCCTGGTGGCCGGGCCGCTGCACAAGCAGTGGGTCCTGATCCCCACCGTGCTGGTCGGGACGGTCAGCTACGCGCTGTCATACCTCGTACGCGGTCTGCTCGGGGGGCAGCAGCTGTTCGGCGGCTACTCCGCGACCCTCGTCGCCGAGGGCCTTTCGCGCATCGTGCCGTGCCTGGCGATCGTGGCCGTCGGCGCCGGCTCGGCCCTCATCTACTGCGCCGTGTACTCCTGCGGCCTCTTCTTCTCCGCCGGGATCGGCTGGTACTTCTGGCTCCGGCCCCGGCTCGCGCGGCAGCGCGCTGAGGCGGCCGGCACCGCGGCCTCCGCCACCCACGCCGACGCCGCTGTCCACGCCGACGCGAAGGCCGACGCCAACGCCAACGCCGACACCGACACCCACGAGTCGGGCCTGCGGGCCTGGTACTCCGCCGGCCTGCTGTTCCTCGTCGGCGCCGCCCTGCTGACCCAGCTGGTCGCGAACCTCCCGGCCCTCGGCGCCAGCTCCCGCCTCGGCGCGCACCCGGCCACCGCCACCGCCTTCGTCCAGGCCGCCACCCTGGCCCGCATCCCGCTGCTGCTCGTCGGCCCGGTGACGGCGCTGCTGCTGCCGCGCCTGACGGCCGCCGGCGCGATCGGCGACATGCGCGCGGTGCGCACCACGGTCCGCACCGGCTCGATCGCCATGCTGGCCCTGGGCTCCCTGGCCGGGGCCGGGCTCGGGGTGCTGGGCCCGTGGGTGCTCAAGACCTTCTTCCACGCCTCCGGGATCTCCGCGCTTTCCCTGGTGCTGATGGCGATCGGGACGGCGGGCCTGATGACCGTCGGCGTCCTGCAGCCGACGCTGATCGGCCTGGCCCGCCAGCGCCAGGTGCCGATCGCCTGGGTGATCGGCGCGGTCGCGATGGGTGTGGCCGTGGTGTGGCCGGGCGACCCGGTCGCGGCGGCGGTCGCGGCCTCGCTGGTCGGCCCGGCCGGCGTGGTGCTGGCGATGGCCTTCAGCCTCAGGGGTCTGCGGAACGCCCGCTTCGCCGGGGCCGAGGACGCCCTTGCGGCCGATCCGGCCGATCCGGCGGGCGCCCCGACCCCGGCCGCCGAGGCCCAGGCCGCCGGCCGGGTGTGACCCCGGTCACCGGCCCGGAATTCGCCGGCCGTCGCCGTCTTCACAGCAAGGTGGGTCGATCCGTACGATGAACGGCCCTAAACTGACGGGATGCCATCCGCCCCGTCCCGTACCGCCCTGCGCCTGAAGCCGCGCTCGACGGGGACGAAGGCGTTCCTGCTGGCGTTCGTCGGCTTCTTCCTGCTGGGCTCCGCCTGGTCCCTGGCCATGCCCTACGACGGCTCGGCGGATGAGTTCCGTCACGTCGTGCGCGCCTACGGCGTGCTGGACGGCCAGATCAACGTCGCCGACGCGCACATCACCGTGCCCAAGAGCCTGGTCCCGAACGGCATCGCCGACCCGGACCCGCAGTCCTGCATGCGCTGGAAGCTCAACGTCACCGCGGCCTGCGTGGCCTCCCCCGCGCCCGGCGACGAGCACCGCATGGTGGTCACCACCAGCGGAGCGGCGAACTACAACCCGATCTACTACGCCGTCACCGGCTGGCCGATCAAGCTCTTCCCGGACTACCACGGCGTCATCGCCGCACGGCTCCTGACCTGCCTGCTGACCAGCGCGCTGCTCGGCGGCGCGGTGGCGGTCGCGGCCCGGCTGGCGCGCGGCCGCGGGCCGCTGGTGCTCGGCGGCGTCCTGCTGGCCGTGACCCCGGTCGCGGTGAACCTCACCGGCGCGGTGAACCCGGCCGGTCCGGAGATCGCGGCCGCGGTCGCGGTGTGGACCTCGCTGATCGCGATCCTGATGGCCCGCGACGACTCCAAGTGGACACTCGCCTTGTTCGGCGTCTCGGCCGGCGTCCTGGCCGTCCTGCGCGAACTGGGCATCGGCTGGCTGCTGGCGGCCCTGGTGGTGACCGCGTTCGGGGCCGGCACGGAACGGCTCCGCGAGCTGGCCCGCCGACGATCGGTCCAGGTCTGGTCGGCGGTCGTGGTGCTCGCCGCGGCGGTCGGCGCGGGCTGGATACTGCTG
Source organism: Catenulispora sp. GP43 (assembly GCF_041260665.1). Lineage (NCBI taxonomy): Bacteria > Bacillati > Actinomycetota > Actinomycetes > Catenulisporales > Catenulisporaceae > Catenulispora > Catenulispora sp. GP43. Next base: position 689,572 of record NZ_JBGCCT010000001.1, read on the forward strand.
TCCACCCAGGCCGGCATCCCGGCCAGCGGCCAGTCGACCAACGCCATCCCGCACGGCATGAGCCTGCTGGTCAAGGAGCTGACCCACCGGGTCCCGATGTACACCAACGGCCTGGTCGGGCTGACCTCCTTCGGGGACGTCGCGGTCCCGCTGCCGCTGGTCCTGGTCTGGTTCGCGGCCGTCGGCGCGCTCCTGGTCGCGGCCGCGCGCCGGGCCGGCGGGCGGGTGCTGCTGCAACTGGCGGCGATCGTGGCCGGCGGCTACCTGTTCCTGGTCGCCGCCGACCTGCAGGCCGCGGCCGGCGGCTGGTGGTTCTCGCAGGGCCGTTACGCGCTGCCGATGCTGGTCGGGGCGCCGATCCTGGCCGGGTTCGTGCTCGCCGACCGGGGCCTGGTCGCGGTCCCGCGCCAGGCCACGGTGATGCGCTGGGCCGCCTGGATCCTGATCCCGACCCAGGGCGTCGCGCTGTGGATCACCATGATCCGGTTCCAGCACGCCTTCCACGGCCTGCACCCGAACCTGTTCTTCCTGTTCGGTGAGACCTCGTCGGTGAACCCGTTCTCCGGGGCGTGGACGCCCCCTGGCTCCGGGGTCCCGGCGGTACTGCTCGGTGTGGCCGGCGTCGTGGTGTTGCTCACCCTGGCCCTGAGGGCGGCCCGCTCCATGCCGATATCGGACGTCGAAACGGTCACAATCCGTGAACGGTATATAAGGATTTCATAAGCGCCGACGTCCCTTACCTGGACAGGTCGCTAGCATGGATGGACGCCCGAGGGCCATGGGGGAGCGGCCGGTTTCGTTGCGGGGCGGGTCACCGGACGAAGGAGTACGACGGATGCGGCATCGGTTGGTCGCGGGCATCGCCCCCGACACCTGGACCCCGCGCCGCGTCTGGATCACCGCGTTCCTGGCCTTCTTCGCCCTGGCCGCCGCCTGGGCCCTGGCCTCCCCGCTGACCTCGGTCCCGGACGAGCCCTGGCACATGGTGAAGGCCGCGGCCACGGTCCGGGGCCAGCTGCACGGCACGCCGATCACGGTCATCACGCACAACGGCCGGGTCACCAACGAAGTCCCGATGACCGGCTACCGCCTGCCGACCGCGTACTCGTTCCTGACGAACCTGCACGAGTGCTACTTCAACAGCCCTTATGTCACCGCCGCCTGCTCCCGGCACCTGGGCTCGCTGCCCGGCACCGCCCTGGCCGGCACCACCGCCGGGTCCAACAACCCCCTGTACTACCTCGCGGTCGGCTGGCCGAGCCTGCTGTCGCCGGGGCCGCTGGGGATGTACGGCATGCGCCTGGTCTCGGCCGCGCTGAGCTCGGCGATGCTGGCCAGCGCGGTGGTCACGGCCTTCGGCTGGAGCCGGCGCCGGCGCTACCCGATGGCCGCGGTGCTGGCCGCCGCGACCCCGATGGTGCTGTTCCTGAACGGTTCGGTGAACCCGAACTCGCTGGAGGCCACCTCGGCCCTGCTGCTGTGGGCCGCCGTCCTCAGCCTGCTGACGGACCCCCGCCCGGAGCTGGTGCCCCGGCTGCTCACCCGGGCCGGCCTGGCCACGATCGCGCTGGTGTCGGTCCGGCAGCTGGGCCCGGCGTGGGCGCTGGTCATCATCGTCTGCGCGGCGCTGGCCGGCCACAGCGGAGCCCTGCGCTCGGTGCTGCGGCGGCCCGCGGTCTGGCTGTGGACGGCCGTGGTCGGCGTGGTGGGTCTGGGCTCGATCGCCTGGACCGCGAAGTTCAACGTCCTGGGCACCGGCACCGCGGCCACCCACCCGGAGCTGACCTTCCCGGTCGCGGCCGAGCACACCTTCGGGCTGAGCGTGGACTACATGCGGCAGATGGTCGGCTTCTTCGGCTGGCTGGACGTGCGCGCGCCGTACAACCTGGCCGAGCTGTGGTTCATCCCGGTCCTGGCGCTGATCGCGGGCGCGGTGGCCGCCGGGCGGCTGCGCGAGATCGCGGCGCTGGCCGTGCTGGCCGGCTCGGTGGTCTTCATCCCGGTGCTGGCGCAGGGCCGCCAGGCGGCCAGCCTGGGCTACATCTGGCAGGGCCGCTACCTGCTGGCGGTGGCCGTCGGCCTGCCGCTGCTGGCCGCGACGATACTGGCCAAGCGCGAACCGCGGCGGGAGCGGCTGCGCGGCGCGGTGGCCCGGCTGCCGCTCGCGGTGACGGCGTCGACGCTGGTCCTCGGCTTCCTGATGTTCTACATGACGCTGCGCCGCTACGCCGTGGGCACCTATGGCCCGCTGCTTTCGCTGCACCCGACGTGGAACCCGCCCGGGACGATCGCCGGCGTGGTGCTGCTGTACCTGGCCGGCGCCGGGCTGGCCGCGCTGGTGGTGCTCAAGAGCTGGGCGCCGTATCCGGCGGAGGCGAGCGAGGGTTCCGGTGGAGACTTCCCGGCCCCGGACCGGACGGTGGTCACGGTGCCCGCCCCGGCCGCGGTCAACGGGACCGGCAACGGCCCGAACGGCGCCAACGGCGCCAACGGCAAGCAGCACTCCGCGAACGGATCGGGCACGGCCATCGCGCCGGGCCCGAGCTCGGCGGAGGACCGCGGCCCGGCGGTCACCTCAGCCTCCTGAGCGGGTCCTACAGCTCCGCTCCCGGCGGCAGATAGCGCCGGGACGTCTTTCCCCGGAACCCGTCCCGGAAGCCCCGCAGCATCGCCAGGGCGCGCGCCCCGCGCGGGGCCTCGATCGCCGTGCGCAGCCCGAACCACCACACCAGGTACGCCGCGGTGCCGCGGGTCCAGGCCGGTGCGTCCTTGCGGTGCTCGCGCATCAGGACCGTGCCGTTGCGGGCGATCCAGTACAGGCGCCAGGTCGGGTGCCGCGAGGACGACACCGAGACCCCGGGCAGCTTGTGCTGGTTGCGCTGCCCCAGGCTGTGCGCCAGCTTCTGGCGCTTGTCCCGCAGCACGCGGTATCCGGCGGCGCGCACGCGCAGGCAGAAGTCGTTGTCGACGTGGTCCACGAAGAACTCGGTGCGGAACCGGCCCACCTCGGTCAGCACGTCGCGCCGGACCAGCATGCCGGAGGTGATGACCGTGTCCCGGTCGGCGACGTCCGGGCCCTTCTCCGTGCCCGGCTCGTAGTAGCGCCCCTGCCGCTCGTCCCAGGCCGCCGGCGCCGCGATGCCGACCGCCGGGTCGGCCAGGTGTTCGGCGAGCCCGAGCACCAGGTCCTCGCCCAGGACCGAGTCCTGGTCGAGGAAGAGCAGCAGGTCGGGCTGCTCGCCGCCGTCGACGGCGAGCAGGGTGTCCACCCCGCTGTTCAGCGCCCCGGCCAGGCCGCGGTTGCCGCCGTCGCGCAGCACCGTGACGCCGGCGCGGTCACGCAGGGCATCGGTCAGGAACGGTCCGTCGCCGGGAGTGTTGTCCACCACCACGACTCGCACGCAGCTCTTCAGCGCCGCCTCGACGACGGCCGTGAGGCGTTCATCCGGATGGAAGGCGGTGGCTACCGCGGCGATCGTCGGCATCGTTTCATCGTAGTGGAGACGCGGCGACGCCCATGGTCACTGAGGTAGCCTCGGAACTCTATACACGTCGATAAACGGGTGTACCCAAGGTGAGGAACGGGGGCGGCAGCCTTGGCGACAGGAGTCGCGCACGAAACGCGCGCACCGGCCCCCTCCGAAGACCACGGCGGCACCGGCTCCGCGCGCCGCTCCCTGCCCTGGATGGTCCCGCTCGGCGCCGCGCTGCTGCTCGGCGTCCTCATCCCGCTCGCGTACGCCGCCCTCAGCGGCAACCTGGGCATCCCGCACAACGACACCTGGGCCTTCGGACGCTCCGCGGAGGACTTCGTCCACACCGGGCACGTCCGCATGTACAACTGGAACATGATGGGCCTGGCCGGCCTGGTGGTCGTGGCCTGGCCGGTCGGGGCCTCGCTGGCCGCGCAGTCGGTGTTCATCGCCGTCCTGGCCGTGGCCGGGCTGCTGGCCTGCTATGACGTGCTGGCCGGGGCGCTCGGCCCGGCCGGCCGCCGCCGCGCCGCGCTCGGCACCCTGCTGGTGGCGCTGTGGCCGGGCTTCGCGCTGCTGTCCACGTCGTTCATGACCGACATCCCGGCCTTCACCGCCATCGCCGCGACGCTGGCCTTCGGACGCCGCGCGCTGGACCGCCTCTCGGTGCCGTGGCTCGCCGCGGCCTGCGCGGCAGGCCTGTGGGGCGCGACGGTCCGCGAGCAGGTCCTCGCCGCCCCGGCGGCGATCCTGGCGGTCGCCCTGTTCCGGGCCCGGTTCCGCGCCGACCGGTTCCCCACCTTCCGCATCCCGCACATCCTCGCCCCTGGAGCCCTCCTGCTGGCCGCCACGGGCCTGTTCGAGCTCTGGCGCCGCAAGGTGCCCGGCGGCGCCGCACCGGACCTCACGGTGCGCAAGGTGACCGCCGAGCTGGTATCGGTGGAGATGGTGCAGGGCCTGCTGATCGTGGCGCTCGCGGTGAGCCCGGCGGTGTTCGCCATGGTGCGCCCCCGCCGCTGGTCCCGGCCCGCCTGGACGGCGGCGGTCGCGACGGTCGCCGCCGGGCTGCTGGTCTCCGAGGACAAGGGCGCCTTCCTCGGCAACTACGTCAACCACGACGGCGCCTACTCCGCGGCCAGCGCCGCCGGCCGGCCGATCCTGCTCGGCAGCGGGTGGTGGATGGCGCTGGCGTGCGTGGCCTACGCCTCGGCGGCACTGCTGGTGGGCTCGGTGGTGGACCGGGTGCGCACCGAGGGCTGGGGCCTGCGCATCCGGCCGGAACTGCTGCTGTTCGCGGTCGCGACCGTCGTCGGCACGCTGATGGAGATCGGCGGGGGCACCGACATCTACGACCGGTACCTGATCCCGATGGCGATCCCCGTCCTGGCCCTGCTGCTGTCCGAACCGCTGCCCGCGCCGGGGGCCCTGCGCGCCCCGCGGCGGATCGCGCCGATCGCCGTCGCCGCCGGCATGGTCGCGGTCACCGGCGCGACGCTGACCGTCAACGCCTTCACCTTCGACACGGCGGTGTGGAACACCGCGAGCCGCATCGTCGCCGCCGGCCAGGCCGGCGCCGAGCACATCGACGCGGGCCTGGTCTGGGACGGGTACCACTCCCCCACGGCGATGTCCGACCACGCGGACCACTCGGTCGACCGGTCCTACTTCGGCGCCCTGGAATATCTGCCGAACCACTTCCCCTGCTACGTGGTTTCGCCCTCTCCGCGCATGGCGGCCGGGTGGTCGCTAGTCTCTGTACAGCACTACAAGACTTACGGGTTTATCGGAGACGCGGCGCTTTATGTGTTCCGTGTAGGGGGGTCTCAGACGTGTTCGTAGCCGATCGTGCTGCCGAGGTTTCCGCAACGACTCCGGGGCAGCGCGGCGGCTTGTGGAGTTCGTTGAGATCGTGGAGTTCGTGGAAGAAGCCTGTCATCGGGGCCGTGGCCCTGGCGGCGGGGGTCACGCTGTCGCTGATGCGGACCAAGGGGTTCGGGGCGACGGACTCCATATGGGCTGAGGATGCGCGGGTCTTCTATCAGGGGACGTTGCAGCACAACTTCGTCGACCTGCTGTTCACCCCGTATAACGGCTACCTGCACTTCGTGCCGCGGGTCCTTATAGAGATCGTCAGGATCTTCCCCCTGGCTTGGGCCGCTTGGGTGATCGCCACTATGGGTGCGCTCATCACGAGCGCATGTGCGCTGCTTATATACCGAGCCTCCAGACGGCATCTACGCTCCCCCGCACTGCGGATAGCAGTGGCAGCCCCTGTGGCACTTCCGTATATAGGGCAGCTGGAGTTGGCGAACAACTTCGCCTGTCTGCACTTCCTGTTCCTCTATACGGCGTTCTGGATGGTGATCTGGAACCCGGTGCGTCGTCGGGCACAGATACTGGCGGCCATCGTGCTGTTCTGCACGGTGGGCAGCGACCCGGTGGCGATGGTGTTCTTCCCGCTCGCGGTACTGCGGTGGCGAACGCTGCGCGGCGTGCGCGGAGCCCTGCCGGCGATCGCCATGGGCGTCGGGATGGTGTTCCAGTCGGTGGGGATCCTCTTCCGGAACGCGCTGACGAGCCGCAATATCTCGCCGCACTACGACCCGGTGTGGGCGGTGCGGGAGTACGTGCAGACCGTTGTCGGGCAGGGGCTGTTCACGGAGCACGCGGACACCCGCGTCGGGATGGTCGTGCAGAGCAAGGATGCGCACTACGTGGCGTGGGCGCTGGCGGGCATGGCGCTGGTGCTGGCGCTGCTGCGGGTGACCCAGCCGAACTGGCCGCTGGTCATGGTCGCACTGGTGCACAGCCTGCTGCTGTTCTGCGGGCTGGCCATGCAGGGTGGCAGCGCGGCCCCGCGCTATGAGCTGCCGGCGATCTGCCTGTTCCTGGTCGCGGTGGCGGGCCTGCTGACGCCGCGCGAGGGCACCGCACTGACGTCACCGCGACTGGTGCCCGCCTACGGAGCGCTGGGGTTGGTGGGGCTGTGCATCTTCGGCGGGTACTCGCAGGACATGCAGTGGCGGGGGAAGGGCCCGTCGTTCGACGCGGAGATCACCAAGGCGTCGGCGGCGTGTAGCAGTCCTGACGCGCGCGAGGCGGAGATCCGGGTGGCACCGGCGTTCGTCACGTGGTCGATGACGGTGCCGTGCGATCTGGTGCGGGGCCGGGATCAGTTCTTTCGCTGAGCGCTGATCCCGCGCTCAGCCCCGCTGGTTCCGCCGCCGCTTCCGCTCCGGATGCACCGTCAGCTCCGCCCCCGTCGGCAAGTACCGCAAGCTGTACTGCTGCGTCACACCATCACGCAGCCCGCGCGCCACCGCGCCGGCGTGCGCGCGCCGGTCGTCCTCGAACAGCACCGCCTGCACCGCCGCGCGTCCCAGGTACAGCACCGCCGTCACGGCCCAGGCCGGTGAGAAGCGCCCCTGCTCCCGCACCGTGATCAGGCCGTTGCGCAGCTGCCAGTAGTCGCGCCAGGCGGCCTTGTGCGTGACCGGCACCCGCATCCCGAAGAACGCGTGGGTGCGCCGCTCGCCGATGGAGTGCGGCAGTTTCAGGCGCTTGTCCTGGACGATGCGCGCGCCGGCGCGCCGGACCCGCAGTGAGTACTCGAGGTCCGCGTAGTCCACGAAGAAGTCCTCGCGGAACTCGCCGACGCGGGCCAGCAGGTCGCGGCGGATCAGCATGCCGGAGGTGATGGAGATGGCCCGGTCCGCAACGTCCTCGTGCCGGCCGGAGAAGGTCTCGTAGAAGCGCTCGTGGACCGGGTCCCACGGGGCCGGGGTCGCGACGCCGATGGTCGGGTCCTTGAAGTGCTCGGCCAGGCGCGGGACCACGTCCGGTGCCAGGACCGAGTCCTGGTCCAGGAAGATGACCGCCTCGACGCCCGCCGACAGGCGCGAGACGCCGAGGTTCAGCGCGTGCGACAGCCCGCGGTTCACGCCGGAGCGCAGCACGGTGACGGTCGCGGTGTCCTCGATCTTCTCCACCACGGACGCGGCCCCCTCGGGGGTGTTGTCCACGACCACGATCTCGGCGCAGGACTCCTGGACGGAGTCGACGACGGCGAGCAGCCGTTCGTCGGGGTGGTAGGCCGTCACTACGGCGGCGATTCTCACGTCGTGTCCCCTCAGTCCCCTCAGAGCGCCGTCAGCGCTTCACGGGCCGGCCGGGCTGCTCCGGCCGCGGTGCGGGCAGGAATGCGTGGCGCGCCAGGTTCCGCACGCCGGGGGCCGAGCGCGCCTTCAGCGCCGACGGCAGCAGGGTCACCGCGTGCAGGCGCGAGGCCGTGTAGCGGCGGGCCGCCTTCGCGGCCTTGGGCCAGCCCAGGGCGTCCATCTGCGCGGCGGCGCCGACGAAGTAGCGGCGGGCCTCGGCGAAGCGCTTGCCGGCCATGGCCTCCACGGAGCTGACGCTCGCGTCGTGCCGGCGGTACTGGAAGGCCAGTTCGTCGGACAGGGCCATGGTCGCGCCGGCCTCGATGAGGTCGATGACGATCGCCAGGTCCTGGATGATGTCGAGGTCGGGGCGGAAGCTGGCCTTCTTGATCGCCTCGGTGCGCCAGCACAGCGAGGGGAAGTAGAACCAGCAGCCGCGCAGCAGGCTGGCGGCCAGGGCCTCGCCGCCCATCAGGACCGTGCCGGTGAAGCGCGGCAGGTAGATGCGGGCCTTGGCCTGGTCGGCGATGGTGTTCACGACCTGCCCGGCGCTGTCGATGACCTCGACGCCGGGCTGGATGATGCCGACTCCGGGGTAGCGCGCGACGATGCGGCGGATCTGCGCGACGTAGCCCGGGAGCATGACGTCGTCGGTGCCCATCATCACCATGTACTCGGCCTCGGCCAGGTCCAGGCACTTGTTGAAGTTCCCGGTGACGCCGAGGTTCTGCTCGTTGCGCCGGTACCTGACGCGCGGGTCGTCCAGGGCCGCGAACCATTCCGGCACGCCGGGCTCGGTGCCGTCGTCGACGACCGTCAGGCGCCAGTCCGGGTCCGACTGCGCGATGACGCTCCGCACCGCGGTCTGCATCAGGGCCACGTCGCCGTAGTACGGCAGCATGATGTCGATGGTCGTCATGGATGCGTCTGAGGCCTCACGGTTCGGGATTCGGCGGCGGGCGGGAGCGGGGTCATCGGCGGTTGATCGCCAGCAGCAGCGTGATCAGCGCGCGCCCCAGATACACCGCCGCCTTGACCGGCGAGTTGCTGGGCGTGCCGGCGGTGCGCTGGCGCATCGCCACCGGCACCTGGCCGACCCGGTGGCCCAGGCGTATGACGCGGACCAGGGTCTCGACGGTGTCGCCCAGGTACTCCACCGGGTACCACTGCGCGAACAGCCTGATGATCTCGCGGTCGCAGGCACGGAAGCCCGAGGTGGTGTCGTCCAGCTTGGTCTTCGCCATCCGGGACAGGACCCGGGACAGCAGCGTCATGGCCCAGCGGCGCGGTCCGCGCGTCTCGTAGTCGCCCTCGCCGGCGAAGCGGGCGCCGAGCACCAGTTGGGCCTGGCCGAGGCCGTCGATGAGCTTGGGGACGTAGCGCGGGTCGTGCTGGCCGTCGGCGTCGAGCTGGATCGCGACGTCGTAGTCGTTCTCGTCGGCGTAGCGGTAGCCCAGGCGCATGGCGCCGCCGACGCCGAGGTTGTAGGGCAGCGAGACGACACGGGCGCCGCAGGCCAGGGCCACACGCTCGGTGTCGTCGGTGGAGCCGTCGTTGACGACCAGGATGTCGTAGGCCGGGAGCACGTCGCGGACCTCGGCGATGACGTCCGCTATCGAGCCGGCCTCGTTCCACGCCGGGACGATGACGAGGACGCGCTGGTCAGCGTTCACTGACGACCGCCTTCCCGTCCCGCTGGGTCACGATGCCGACGGCGTGGCCGTTCGCACCGGTCGCACCGCCGGCCCGGACCGCGCGCGCGGCCTCGCTCTCGGCCTCCAGCCCGCTCTCCAGCTCGGCGTGCTTGTCCTTCACCTCGCGCAGCTCGGCCCGGATCAGCGCGACCTCCTCGGCCAGCGACCGGGTCTCGTCCTCCAGCCGCGAGGCCTCCCAGCTCAGGTGGATGCACACGATCAGCAGGAACACCACGGCCAGGAAGAGCACCAGGCTCGCGCCGCTGGCCACGCCCAGCCAGCTGGAGACGTTGTCCAGGGACCACGGGATGAAGCCCAGCGGCAGCGTGACGAGCCCGACGACCAGCCACAGCACGGCGTACTTCTCGCGCAGCTGGCGGCGCCGGAGCAGCTCGAAGATCAGTGCCAGCAGCAGGAGCGCCACGACACCGGTCATTATGGCCAGCTTCATGCGGATCCACTCCCGGATTGATGGCGGTGGTGGCGCGGTAGGGAGCGATGGCGCGCAACGCCGCGCCCCGGCGCGTCGGTAGTCGGCTGATCCCGATGGGTGAACCCGGGCAGTCTACCGGGTTCCATTCCCGGATCGGGGCGCCGCGGGCCGCCCCGCCAGGGCATAGCGCTCATCGGCGCACCCCTTCCGCGACGGGCGCACCGTGCCCGGAACCCCGCTCCGGCTCCGCCGGCGCCTGCTCGACCGGGACCGGAACCGCCTGGTCAACGCCGGTGACGCCGTCGACCGCGACCGGCACCGGCCGGGTCACGAACATCACATCGGCGGCCGCGATCACGGTCACCACGAGCGGCCCCAGGATCCCGGCCCAAGCCGCCGCCCCGAGCGACGAAAGCGGCAGCACGAAGACCACCGCCATCGCGGCCAGCCCGGCCAGCCAGGAGGCGAAGACCACCCGGTGCCGGTTCAGCGCGACCTGCGCGGACTGCAGGACGAAGGCGGTCATGAGGAAGGCGGTGCTCAACGCGAGGGCGGCGAGGAAGGGGCGGGAGAGCTTCGCCGGAGTGTGCAGGTAGACCGTCAGGAGCCACGGCCCCGCCACGACCACCGCGACGACGCCCAGCGCACCGGCCGCCAGGCAGGCCCCGATCAGGAAGCCGGTCTTGCGCCGGACCTCCCGGAAGTCGCCCCGCACGGCGGCGGCCGCCAGCAGCGGGAGCAGGGGCGCCTGCAACGGGAACAGGCACAGCAGTGCCAGCCGGGACAGGCCCATGGACGAGTTCAGGGACTTGCCGAGGTCGACGCTGTGCGTGTCGCCGGCGGCCAGACGCTGGCCGATGATCAGCGGTACGGCGTTGATCAGGAGCTGGCTGACGAGGGTGGCCAGGGTGAGCAGGACCAGCTTCTCGCGAGGGCTGCCGCCGGGTTCCTCGTCGGGCTCGGGAAGAACGGTGGTCGGCAGGGTCTCGGCGCCGTCGCCGGCCGCGACGACCTCGTCGGCGAGTGCCGCGTCCACCGGGGGACCAGCGGCGGCCACCGAGTCGGCCGCCCTGCCGGTCGCCGCGCCGGTCGCGCGCCAGGACCGGCGCAGCACCGGCGAGGCGAGTCCGCTCAGCGCGGCGGCCAGCGGCGCGAGCGCGAAGATGAAGGCGTATCCGAGCATCGGCCCGGTCCCGCCGCCGGCCTGGTGCGCGGCACCGACCGGACGGGAGTAGGCGCCGTCGGCGAGCGTCAGCAGCACGCTCGGCACGAGCGTGGCCAGGCCCTGAACGACCAGGGTCAGGCTGTAATAGCGGAAGTCCTGACAGCCGGCCAGCACCCCGCGCACCAGGAACGAAGCCCACGTCGCGGCCAGCCCGGCCAGCAGCGCCAGCGCCAACGTCCAGTCCCCGCCGAAGAAGTGCGAGACCAGGAAGGGCGAGGCGCCACCGAGGATCACGACCGTCACGGCCGCCAGCCCCGCGGCCTGCCGCAGCTGACCGCGGACCGCCACCCCGACCGGGCGCCCGGCGGCGTGGGTGCGCGCGACGGTGCGCGTCATCTCCTGTTCCAGGCCGGCGAGCACCCCGGTGCCGATCGTCCCGACCAGGAAGTAGAAGGCGTAGAGTCCCGCCGTCGAATGGCTGCTCAGTGCGCGGTTGGCGTTCGCGAACCACAGTGACGCGGCCACCGTCGTCGACCCGAGCCCGATCGCCAGCAGCGGACCGGGCGTCACCAGGCGGCTCAGGACGGAGCGCATTACGCGCGGGCGCTCGGCACTGGGAGGGGACACGAGATTCGATGGTAGTCGATGCCAATCGGCACAATATACGCTTGTAGATTCCGTCACTGAAAGGTGGGTTCCCCGCGATGCGCGTGGCCGCTGTCTTCACCGCCTATCACCCCGACGAGCGCCTGGCCGCGGCGGTCGAGGCGGCGCTGCGCAGCTGCACCTCGGTGATCGTCGTGGACAACACCCCGGCCGGCCCCGGCGGCGGTGCCCCGGAGTCCAGCGCTCCAGCGCTGGCCGGGCCGCGGGTCACCGTCATCGACCACGGTCGCAACGTGGGGTTGGGCGCGGCTCTGAACATCGCGGTGCGCGAGCTGCCCGCGGACGCCGAGGCCGTCCTGTTCCTCGACCAGGACTCCGAGCTGCCGCCGGAGATCGTGCCGGGACTGGTCGCCGATCTGGCCGACCCGGCCGTCGGGATCGCGGCACCGAGTCCGTGGGATCCCAAGCATCAGCGCTACTACTGCTCGGACGCGCGCCGCAACGATTCCGTGTCCGACGAGGAGGCGGTCATCACCTCCGGGATGCTGGTGCGGCGCGAGGTGCTGGAGAAGGTGCCGTTCGACGAGGACATGTTCCTGGACTGGGTCGACGTCGCGTTCTGCCTGGACGTGCGGCGGGCCGGCTGGCGCATCGTCATCGACTGGCGCCTGCGGCTGCCGCACGAGATCGGCGCCTGCGAGGTGCACACCAGGTTCGGCCGGACCGCGCACTACAGCCACTATCCGGCGTGGCGGCTCTACTGGATCGGCCGTAACGTCTCGATCCTGCACCGCGGCCACTTCGCGAGTCGACCTCGGGCCCTGGCTTCAACGCTGATCTTCATGGGCGAGCGCTTCACCAACACGCTGCTGTTCGAGCCCAAGCGGCGGACCCACATCCCGGCCCTGCTGCGCGGTTTCCGCGACGGCCTGCGGGAACGCGTCGACCCCCGCTACCTGCCCGCGGGGGCCGAGCATCCGGCGGTGCGGCGCTAGACCGTCGCGTGCCGGCCGGCGGGACCGGCCGCGTGCTTGACCCTGTTGCGCAGGCTGAAGGCGTGGATCACCTCGATCAGCCCGACCACGATCAGCCAGATCCCGGTGAAGACCGCCAGGGTGAAGATGGACCCGATCGGCCAGGAGATGATGATGATCCCGCCCAGCAGGGTCATGAAGCCGGCGAAGAAGGCCCAGCCGCGGCCCGCCACCCCGGAGGGGGCCGCGGCGCTGGACGCGATGGTGGCGATGCCCCACATCAGGAAGCCGATGCCGATCCAGAGGCTGAGCAGCAGCACGGAGTTGTGCAGCGAGTTCCGGAAGCAGAACAGGCCCAGCAGGATCGACAGCGCGCCGACGATCAGGTTGAGCACGCGCATGCCCGCGCTGATGTGGTCGCCGAAGGCCGCGATGATCTGCATGACCCCGCTGATCAGCAGATAGATCCCGAACAGCACGCCGATCACCAGCAGGGTCCGCCCGGGCCAGACCACGGCGCACACGCCGATGGCGATCGCGGCCAGACCCATCAGCATCAGCGCCTGCCAGGCCGCCTGCCCGAGCATCCGCAGCGGGCTCCCGAACTCCTCAGGGCCGGGGCCGCGGTCGTCGCCGTCATACATGTCGGTCATGGGGTCGTTATGTCCGACTATCCGACCGTTGATGCCTGTTACCCGGTTCGCGGTCGTCCAAATGGTCGAACGGCCCTCAGCCCACCTGGCCCGGGGCCGCCACGCCGCTGGCGGTCAGCATCGCGCGCCAGTCCCCCAGCTCCGGGATCCCGGCCTCGGCCCAGCGCTCGTGGCCGAGCACGCTGTACTTCGGACGCTCGGCGGGCCGCACGAACTTGTCCGAGGTGGTCGGGCGCACCCGCTCCGGGTCCAGCCCCGCCTCCTCGAACACCGCGCGGGCCAGACCGAACCAGGTCGTCTGCCCCGAGGCGGTGCCGTGGTAGATCCCGGCCGGGGCGTGCGCGGCCTGCCCCAGCGCGATCAGCTGCCCGGCCAGCGCGCCGGTCCAGGTCGGCTGCCCGGCCTGGTCGTCGACCACGTCCAGGGTCTCGCGCTCGCCGGCCAGCCGCAGCATGGTGCGGACGAAGTTCGGGCCGTGCGCGCCGTAGAGCCAGGCCGTCCGGACCACGTAGCCGGTCTCCGGCAGCACCGCGAGCACGGCCTGCTCGCCGACCAGCTTCGAGCGGCCGTAGGCGTTGATCGGGTCGGTGGCCGCGTACTCGGCGTAGGGCGCGGCGCCCTTGCCGTCGAAGACGTAGTCGGTCGAGACCGTGAGGAACCGGGCCCCGCTCGCGGCGCAGGCCGAGGCCAGGGCGCTGACGCCGCCGCCGTTGACCGCGGTGGCCACCGCCTCGTGGGTCTCGGCGCCGTCGACGTCGGTCCAGGCCGCGGCGTTGACCACGATGTCGTGGCCGTCGACCGCGGCCCGCACCGCGGCGGCGTCGGTGACGTCGAGCTCGGCCCGGGTCAGCGCGGTCACCTGCGCGGCCGGCTCGGCCCTGAGCAGGGCCGCCAGGTCCGCCCCGAGCATCCCGCCGGCCCCGGTGACCAGCCAGCGGCGCGGGGCCTCGCGCCCCGGCACGATCACGATCGGCCGGCTCACAGCGCCGCGCTCCCGCTCGCGCCGGACGCGCCGGACCCGCCCGCGCTCTCCAGAGCCGCCTTCGCCTTCAGCGGCTCCCACCACGACCGGTTGTTCTTGTACCAGTCGATGGTCTGCGCGATGCCCTGCTCGAACGGCACCTGCGGCTCGTAGCCGAGCTCCCGCCGGATCTTGTCGATCGACAGCGAGTAGCGGCGGTCGTGGCCCTTGCGGTCCTCGACCATGCGCACCGACGTCCAGTCCTTGCCGGTGCCGTCCAGCATCAGCTGGACCAGGTCCTTGTTGGTCATCTCGGTGCCGCCGCCGATGTTGTAGACCTCGCCGGCCCGGCCCTGGCGCAGCGCCAGGTCGATACCGCGGACGTGGTCGGAGACGTGCAGCCAGTCGCGCACGTTGGCACCGTCGCCGTAGAGGGCGACGGTCCCGCCGTCGATCAGGTTGGTCACCGACAGCGGGATCATCTTCTCCGGGAACTGGTAGTGCCCGTAGTTGTTGGAGCAGCGGGTGACGACCACGTCCATCTTGTGCGTGCGGTGGTAGGCCAGCACCAGCAGGTCCGAGCCGGCCTTGGAGGCCGAGTACGCCGAGTTCGGCGCCAGCGGCCACTCCTCGGTCCACGAGCCCTCGTCGATGGAGCCGTAGACCTCGTCGGTGGACACGTGCACGAAGCGGCCCACGCCGTGCTTGCGCGCCGCGTCCAGCAACACCTGCGTGCCCACGACGTTGGTGGTGACGAAGGGGCCGGCGCCCAGGATCGAACGGTCCACATGCGACTCGGCGGCGAAGTGCACCACGGCGTCGTGGCCGGGCATCACCGCTTCGACGACCTCGGCCTCCCGGATGTCGCCGCGCCGGAAGGAGAAGCCTGGATTGTCGCGGACCGGTTCCAGGTTCGCCTCGACCCCCGAATAGGTCAGCGCGTCGAGCACCGTCACGGAATCGGGCGCACCCGGCCGGGACAGGAGCTGGCGTACATACTCAGAGCCGATGAACCCGGCACCGCCGGTGACAAGAATCCTCACCTGCGCGATGCTACCGGGCACGGCTCAATCCCACTTCCCGCAGGTGGCCGAACCAGCGACCCGGCTAGAGTGGCCTGCATGCGTGGCATCATCCTGGCCGGCGGGACCGGCTCACGGCTGTGGCCGATCACCAAGGGCGTGTCCAAACAGCTCATGCCGGTCTTCGACAAGCCGATGATCTACTACCCGCTCTCCACCCTGGTGATGGCCGGCATCTACGAGATCCTGGTCATCACCACGCCCGAGGACCAGGTGCAGTTCCAGCGCCTGCTCGGCGACGGCTCGCAGTGGGGCCTGGACATCTCCTACGTCGCGCAGGAACGCCCGGACGGTCTGGCCCAGGCCTTCATCCTCGGTGAGGACTTCATCGCCGACGAGTCCGTGGCCCTGGTCCTGGGCGACAACATCTTCCACGGCGTGGGTCTGGGCCGTCAGCTGCGCACCCTCACCGAGCCGGCCGGCGGCGTGGTCTTCGCCTACCAGGTCGCCAACCCGCGCGAGTACGGCGTGGTGGAGTTCGACGACGCCGGCCGCGCGGTCTCCATCGAGGAGAAGCCGGACAAGCCCAAGTCCCGCTTCGCGATCCCCGGTCTGTACTTCTACGACAACCAGGTCGTGGAGATCGCCAAGAAGCTCAAGCCCAGCGCCCGCGGCGAGCTGGAGATCACCGGCGTCAACGTCGAGTACCTGAACCGCGGCGAGCTCCAGGTGCAGGTCCTGGAGCGCGGCACCGCGTGGCTGGACACCGGCACCTTCGACTCCCTGGTCCAGGCCGCCGAATACGTCCGCGTCATAGAACAGCGGCAGGGTTACAAGGTCGGCTGTGTCGAGGAAGTGGCCTGGCGCTCCGGCTTCATCACCGACGCGCAGCTGACCGCGCTGGCCGAGCCCCTGTGCAAGAGCGGGTACGGCGAGTACCTGCAGCACCTCCTGGACCCGTCGATCTGAACCCGGACCCCGCGATCTGAATCCAGCCCGCGATCCGACCCCGCAGCCCTTCACCGGAAACGAGGACCCCTCCCGCATGGACATCGCGCCCCTGTCGATCGACGGAGCCTGGGAGATCACCCCGCGCCTGCACGGCGACCCCCGCGGCCTGTTCACGGAGTGGTACCGCTTCGACCTGCTGGCCGAGGCCGTCGGCCACCCCCTGGATCTGAGGCAGGGCAACCTGTCGGTGTCCGCGGGCGGCGTGGTGCGCGGCATCCACTTCGCCGACGTCCCGCCGGGACAGGCGAAGTACGTCACCTGCACCCGCGGCGCGGTGCTGGACGTCATCGTCGACATCCGCGTCGGGTCGCCGACCTTCGGGCAGTGGCAGGGCGTCCGCCTGGACGAGGACACGCGCAAGGCCGTGTACATCGCCGAGGGCCTGGGCCACGGTTTCTGCGCGCTCACCGATGACGCGACCCTGACCTACCTGTGCTCGGCCACCTACAACCCGGGCCACGAGCACGGGGTCTACCCGCTGGACGCCGAACTCGGCATCGACTGGCCGGCCGAGGTGCCGCAGTTGTCGGAGCGGGACATGAAATCGCCGTCGCTGGCGGAGGCCAAGGACAGTGGACTGCTGCCGAACTACGCGGCGTGCACGGGGTACACGAACAGCCTGCGGCAGCAGGGCTGACAGCGCCGCTCGACCCTTGTCGCAGAACACGAAGCAGATCGCAGAACACGAAGGGGCCCCCTCCATGCGGAGGGGGCCCCTTCGGCAGCGCTCAGCCCGCGCGGCGGGCCCGGCACAACGGCTTGCTCAGCCGCCGATGCCCTTGGCCAGCTGCTCGTCCGTCTGCTGCATCGTCTGGGCGGCGTTGTTCAGGTACTTGCTCATGCCTTCCATGCCCTCGATCATCTTCGAGGCGCCCTGGGTGAACTCGGCGTAGGCGTGGTCGAACGCCTTCGACGCGGCCTCGGTGACGAAGCCGGAGCTCACCAGGTTCTGCACCAGCGACTGCGCCTGCTTCAGGGTGTCCTGGATCTGCGTCTGGTAGCTGGTCAGCTTGCCAGCCGCGTCCGACATGTCGTGGTATGTAATGGAAATGCTCGCCATTGGAAGCCCTCCCCTAGTCTGAGCGCCCCACCGGAGCGCCACCCGCGTCAGCCGGACAGCGTTTCGCTTCCCAGCCCCGTGTGAACACCTCAGAGACTGCCAGCACGGCGTACCGCTTGGCAACCGGCGACAACTCCCTCACCAGCGGTTTCCCGGAAAATCTGTCCGCTTATGCCGGAATTGCGACACCGCTTGTAACCGGTTCCGGGGACCCGTCCCCACCCCCGTTGAGCTGGGAAGAGAGCTTCTCGCGGTCCAAAGCGTCCTCCCAGCCCGCGATGACGATGGTGCCGACGGCCGTTCCGCACAGGTTTGTCAGGGCTCTGCACTCGCTCATGAACTTGTCGATCCCGAAGATGAGCATGATGCCGGCGACCGGGATGGTGCCGACCGTGGACAGCGTCGCGGCCAGCACGATGAACCCGCTGCCGGTGACGCCGGCGGCGCCCTTGGAGGTCAGCAGCAGGACACCGAGGATCGTCACCTGCTGGGCCAGCGACAGGTGCACGTCAAGGGCCTGCGCGATGTACAGCGCGCCGAGCGTCAGGTAGATGCAGGTGCCGTCGAGGTTGAACGAGTACCCGGCCGGCACGGTCAGGCCGACCACGTCGCGGCGCACGCCGGCCTGCTCCATCTTGTCCATGATCCGCGGCAGCACGGTCTCGCTGGAGGAGGTGCCGAGCACCACGAGCAGTTCCGGGGCGATGTACCGCAGCAGCTTGAGGATGTTCACCTGCTGGGTGGCGGCGACCGCGCCGAGCACCACCAGCACGAACAGCGCCGAGGTCCCGTAGAACACGGCCATCAGCTTGCCCAGGCTGGTCAGCGTGTGCAGGCCGTACTTGCCGACGGTGAACGACATCGCGCCGAACGCACCGACCGGGGCCGCGTACATGACGATCCGCAGCACCTGGAACAGGACCCTGCCGACCACCTCGATACCGCGCGCGACCGGCTCGGCCGGCTCCCCGACCAGCTTGATGGCCACCGCCACCAGCACCGCGATCACCAGCACCTGCAGCACGCTGCCGGTGCTGAACGCGCCGACGATGCTGTTCGGCACCATGTCGGTCAGGTAGTGCCAGGCGGACTGGGTCTGGCCGGTCTTGATGTAGTCCGCGGCCGTGCCGGTGGCCTTGGGCACCTTGGCGTGCACCCCGGCCCCGGGGCGCAGCACGTCCATCACCAGCAGCCCGATCGCCAGCGCGACCGTGGAGAGCACCTCGAAGTAGATCAGGGACCTGATTCCGACCCGGCCCACCTCGCGCAGCTTGCCGACCCCGGCGATCCCGGTCACCACGGTCACGAACACCACCGGGGTGATGACCATCCGGATCAGGCTCACGAAGCTGTCGCCGAGCGGCTGCAGCTGGGTGGCCACGCCCGGCGCGGCGGCGCCGAGGGCGATGCCGGCCGCGATGCCGACGAGGACCCAGACGTAGAGCTGCTTGTACCAGCGGCTGTGCGTCGGTGGCGATGAGGTTTCGGACATGGTCGCTCCCCTTGGACTGCGTGGACGGGCTGACGGACGCCGTTCACTGTGGGGCAGGTCACAGATCACAAGCGCGGTTACGCGCATTACGCGCACGAGACCGGGGGCTCACCTTGGACGATCACGGATTGTGGGGAACACTGCCGGACATGCGTCGTCTCCACCGCCGGTTCAGCATCGCCACCCAGGTGCTGCTCATGCAGTGCGTGCTGGTGCTGCTGCTGACCGCGGTGGGCTCCACGGCGGCCGTGCTCCAGGCGCAGGCCACCGAGCACGCCGACGCGCGCCGCCAGGTGATCTCCACGGCCGAGGCGCTGGCCGGCGCGCCGTCCACGGTCGCGGCGCTGCACACCGCCGATCCGAGCGTCCCGCTGGAGCCCGAGACGACCGCGCTGGAGCAGCAGGCGGGCGTCGACTTCGTGGTGGTGATGACCACCAAGGGCATCCGCTTCACGCACCCGAACCCGACGCTGATCGGGAAGACCTTCGTCGGGCACATCGCCCCGGCGGTGGCCGGCAGGGCGTTCACCGAGACCTACCGCGGCTCGCTGGGCCCGTCGGTGCGGTCGGTGGTGCCGATCCGCGATCCGCAGCACGGGAACGAGATCATCGGCCTGGTCTCGGTCGGCATCACCCAGCACCGGCTCAGCTCGCTGTTCGGGCAGCAGCTGCCGATGGTCATCGGGATCTCGGCCGCGGCGCTGGCCCTGGCCGTCCTCGGGGCGTACGCCGTCGGCCGCCGGGTGCGCCGGCAGACCCGGGGCCTGGGCCCGGTCGCGCTGGCCGAGCTGTACGAGCACCACGACGCGGTGATGCACGCGATGCGCGAAGGCCTGCTGCTGCTGGATCCGGCCGGCAAACTGATCCTGGCCAACGACGAGGCGGTGCGGCTGCTGGACCTGCCGGCGGCCCGGGCCGGGCGCACGCCGGCCGAACTCGGCGTGGACGGCTCGCTCGGCGCGGTGCTGGCAGAGGGCGCCGACGTGGCCGACGGGATCCACCTCACCGACAACCGGGTGGTGACGGTGAACCAGTCCACGGCCCGGCGCGCCGGACGCGACCTGGGCACCGTGGTCACGCTGCGGGACCGCACCGAGCTGCAGGCGCTCACCGACGAGCTGGCCTCGGTGCGCGGCTTCGCCGAAGCGCTGCGCGCCTCCAACCACGAGGCGGCGAACCGGCTGCACACCGTGGTGACGCTGATCGAGCTGGACCGGCCGGGCGAGGCGGTGCGCTTCGCGACCGGCGAGCTGGCGGCCCAGCAGGAGCTGGTCGACCGGCTGCTGGCCGCGGTCGAGGAGCCGGTGCTGGCCGCGCTGGTGCTCGGCAAGGTCGCGCAGGCCCGGGAGCGCGGGATCGAGCTGGGCGTCGGGGAGGTGACGGCGGTGCGCGACCTGCCGCTGCCGGTGACCGACGCGGTGACGCTGGTCGGGAACCTGATCGACAACGCGCTGGAGGCGGTGGGCGGCGCCGGGCACACCGGGCACACCGGGCACACCGGGGAGGGCGGAGAGACCGGAGACACCGGGCAGAACTGGGACGGCGCCGCCAAGCGGGTCTGGATCGAGCTGTCCGACGACGCGTCCGGGCTGGGCATCCGGGTCACCGACAACGGCCCGGGCATCGCGCCGGAGCTGCGCGAGGAGGTGTTCGTGCGCGGGTTCACCACCAAGGCCCAGGCCGGGCGCGGCCTGGGGCTGGCGCTGGTGGCGCAGATCGTGCGGCGGCACGGCGGGACGGTCGCCGTCTCGGAGGCGGACGGCGGCGGCGCGGTGTTCAGCGTCCACATCCCCAGGAGGGCCGGGCAGTGATCCGCACCCTGGTGGTGGAGGACGATCCGGTGCTGGCCGAGGCGCACCGCGTCTACGTCGAGCGGGTCCCCGGCTTCGAGGTCGCGGACGTCGCGCGGACCGGGGCCGACGCGTTGCGGGTGCTGGCCGCGCGGGACGTGGACCTGGTGCTGCTGGACGTGTACCTGCCGGACATGACCGGGATCGACCTGTGCCGCACGCTGCGGGCCCGCGGCGACGCCACCGACGTGATCGCGGTGACCTCGGCCCGGGATCTGGCGACGGTGCGGGCCGCAGTGTCGCTGGGGATCGTGCAGTACCTCATCAAACCGTTTCAGTTCTCGACATTCCGCGCCCGGCTGGAGACCTACGCCGACTTCCGCCGCGCCGCCGAGTCCGCCGACGCGAGCTCTGACGCGCTGCAACAGGACGAACTGGACCGGATGCTCGACGGACTGCGGTCCCCGCGGCCGGCGCAGCTGCCCAAGGGGCTCTCGGACAGCACCCTGGCCGCGCTCGTCGGGATCCTGAAGGCGGCCTCGCCGCTGACCGCGGCCGAACTGGCCGGCCGGGCCGGGGTGAGCGCGCCGACCACGCGGCGCTATCTCGAATACCTGACAGCGCGGCGGCTGGTCTCCGGGCAGCCGCGCTACGGCGGGCCCGGGCGGCCGGAAACGGTCTACCAATGGTCGGGATGAACGCCCACGGAGAGCTTCGCGTGACGGTGCGCGACGACTCCGCACGGCAGTAGTCAGCGTCCATCCAAAGGCCCGTGCACCCGCGTTGACAAGCCCGTCTATCCGACGTTGAGCAAATGGTGAGCCCGGCGGCGGACAGTATCGGTATGCGAGTTCTCATCACCGGACTGGGTCGGCGGCGCAGCCGGACCCTCAGCGGCGGCCTGGCCGCGCTGGGGTTCGACGTGCTGGACGCCGCCGACGTCACCGGGGCCGGGCCGCTGCGGCGGCTGCCGGACGTGGTGCTGCTGGAATGCGGCATCGTCGATCGCGAAGTGCTGGCGTTCTGCCGCCGGCTGCGCACCGAGCTGCAGGCCCCGATCATCGCCGTCACCCATCGCGTGGACATGAACGCGTGGCTGCGCGGCCACGACAACGGCATCGACGACTACGTGGTCCAGCCGTTCGGACTTCAGGAGTTGGCCGCGCGTCTGCGGCTGGCCGTGGCCCCACCACGACCGCCGCTGACGCCCGGACCGCCCCGCCGCATCGTCGCCGGACCCCTGGTGGTCGCGGAGGACTCGCGGACGGTCACCGTGCACGGCCAGCGCGTCGCCCTGCGCCCGAAGGAGTACCAGCTGCTGGTGGTCCTGGCCCGGCAGGCCGGCACGGTGCTGGCCCGGGACCAGCTGATATCCCGGCTGTGGCCGGCCGGCTGGGACGGCGCGGAGCGGTCGCTGGAGGTGCACATCGCCTCGCTGCGCTCGAAGCTCGCGCTGCCCGGGATGATCGCCACGGTGCGCGGTGTGGGCTACCGGCTGGTCACGCCGGAGTCGTTCCTGCGCCTGAGTTCGGAGGCGGTGCGGCAGCTGCGGGAGGAAGCTGCGGGCCGCGAGCGGACGGTGGTGGCGGCGTAAGGGCCGTGTGAGATACATCCGGTTGAAGGGCCGTCGCGACTCGGGATACCCCCTGTCGCGGCGGCCTTTGCCACGTATAGTGACGAAGTAAATGCGGGAACTGGGAACGGACCGCGCGTGAACAGGTAAAGATCGCAAAACGCCCCTCCCCGGGGGCCCTGAAAGGCGGTTACGATAGCCGCTCGCAGGGGGATGGCGAACCGTCCATCGCCGCATCGCTTCCGGGGGGATCACGATCCTCCCCGTCTCTGCGTTCTGCGATGTGGCCTGACGTGTGTAGGCGGGGAAGACAGCTGTGAGCAAGGACCGAACGATTCCGGGCGCCCCGGCGGCGGGTGCCGCTTTCGGAGGTGGTCGCGCGGTCGCGCCCACCCGGCTGCCCACGGCGCCGCGCGAGCGCAAGCCCGCGCTGGCGGCGCTGGCCGTGCTGCTCATCCTGGCCGGCGCGCTGGCGACGATGCTGTTGGTGACCCAGTCCGGACACCGGGTCTCGGTGGTGCGGGTCGGGAACACCTCGATCGCGGCCGGGTCGAAGCTGAGCACCGGCCAGTTCGTCGAGACCAGTGTGGCGCAGGACAACAGCATCAAGTACGTGCCGTGGAGCCAGGTCAACCAGCTTCAGGGCATGACCACCTACAACACGCTGGTCAAGGGCTCGCTGCTGACCACCGACATGCTCAACGACCAGTCGGGTACGGTCGCCGGTGCCACCCCCGGCAACACCCTGATGGGCGTCCAGATCAAACAGGGCCACTACCCGACGCAGCAGATGTACATCGGCGACAAGTTCACGCTGTACACCGAGACCACCACGCCCGGCGCCAACGGCCAGAACGCCACCACGACCTGGGTCCAGCTGTGCACGGTGACGCTGGTGAACCGCAACGACGCGGACACCATGACGGCGACCATCGCCGTGCCCACCGACAAGGTGCTGGCCGTGGCGAACGCCGGCGACCTGATGCTCACCAAGAGCTTCGGGTAGGGCAGCACACCTCATGTCCCTGATAGTCCTGGCCTCCGACAAGGGCTCCCCCGGCGTCACCACGACCGCGGTGGCGCTGGCCGGCGTCTGGCCGCGCCGCGCCATCCTGGCCGAGTGCGACCCCTCCGGCGGCGACCTGGTCTACCGCGCCCCGGCCGAGAGCGGCGCGCCGCTGAACCCGAACATCGGCATGCTGTCGCTGGCCACCACGGCCCGCCACGGCCTGTCCGCGCACCAGCTCGAGCAGCACATCCAGCGCATGCACGGCGGCCTGGAGCTGGTGGTCGGCCTGGCCACCGGCGACCAGTCGGCGGGCCTGACCGGCCTGTGGCCGGCGCTGGGCCGCGCCTTCGACTCGCTGCCGGACACCGACGTGATCGCCGACTGCGGCCGCGTCGACGCCACCGGCCCGGCCCTGGAACTGATGGCGGCGGCCTCCCTGGTGGTGCTGATCGCGCGCACCTCGGCGGAGCAGATCGCGCACGTCCGCGACCGGGCGCTGTCGCTGCTCCAGCGTGTCGGCGGCGGCACCGCGGCGGCCGGCGGAGGCCTCGGCGTGCCGATCGGCGTGGTGCTGATCGTCGACCCGAAGCAGCGCACCAGGGTCACGGCGCAGGTGGACGAACTGCTGCGGAACAGCGGCCTGCCGGTGAAGGTGATCGGCACCATCGCCGACGACCCGGACGGCGCGGACCTGATCAACGGCCGCGGACGCGGACGCCTGGACCGCACCCTGCTGATCCGCTCGACGCGCGAGGTGGCGCTGGACTTGTCGCGCGATTACGGGACTCCTTCGCAGGGGCCCGCGATGGGCGACGGCCGGCCGATGCCGCAGCAGCCGGCGGCCGGCAGAGGACCGATGCCGCAGCAGCAATACGCGGCGCCGCCGATGCAGCAGCCGGGTACGCCGCCGCGGCCGCAGCAGCCGATGACCGGCGCTGGGCCGATGCCTCAGCAGCAATATGCTGCGCCGCCGATGCAGCAGCCGACCGCGCCGCCAAGGCCGCCGCAGGCTGCACCGCCGATGCAGCAGCAGTCTGCGCCCGGCATGGCGGATCCGATCGCGAACCCGCAGCCGCAGCCCCAGCCGCAGCAGCCCGCACCGCCGACCATGGCCGATCCGCTCGCGCAGCAGCCCGCGCCGCCGCCGATGACCGATCCGCTGCCGCAGCACCACATACCGGCGTCCCCGGCCGCGCCCGCCAATGGCTACCCGCCCCCGGCGCAGGACCTCGGCACCCCCCAGGATCCCGGCACCGCGAAGCAGCCCATGTTCCGCCGCACCGCACAGCCGCAGCCCACCGTCTGGCCCGGCGAACAGCCCCCGGCCCCGGCGCCGTCGGCGCACGAGGGCTTCACCTCCGTCACCCTCGGCGGCGGCCCGGACCCCCGCGGCGCCCTGCCGTACCGGGACGGCGAGCTGGACCGGCTCCCGCCGCGCGACGAGATCGCGCCCGGCCGCGGCGGCCACCGCGCCGGGCCGCCGCAGGGGGACGAATGATGACGCCGATCGACCACGGGCTCGTCAAGCGGCTGCGCCAGGAGGTCGGCGACCGGCTGGCCGAGCAGCGCCGGGCCGACCAGGCCTCGCGGCTGCCCCCGATGACCGGCGAGGACGAGCGGCAGTACGCGCGGGCGCTGGTGGCGCAGGCGCTGGAGGACCACGCTCGGGCCGAGATCACCTACGGCCGCACGCCGCCGAACGCCATGGAGGAGGAGGCGCTGGCGGCCGCGGTGCACGCCGCGCTCTACGGCGTCGGGCGGTTGCAGCCGCTGCTGGACGACCCGGACATCGAGAACATCGACATCAACGGGTGCGACCGGGTCTTCCTCGGCTACGCCGACGGCCGGGAGGCCACCGGCGAGCCGGTCGCGGACAACGACGAGGAGCTCATCGAGCTCATCCAGGTGCTCGGCGCCTACTCCGGCCTGTCCTCGCGGCCGTTCGACACCGCGAACCCGCAGCTGGACCTGCGGCTGCCGGACGGGTCCCGGCTCTCGGCGGTCATGGACGTCACCCAGCGCCCCGCGCTGTCGATCCGGCGGGCCCGGCTGGGCAAGGTGTTCCTGCGGGACCTGGAGGCCAACGGGACCGTGCTGCCGGAGCTCGCCGCGTTCCTGCGCGCGGCCGTCACGGCGCGCAAGAACATCATGATCGCCGGGTCCACCAACGCCGGGAAGACCACGCTGCTGCGCGCGCTGGCCAACGAGATCCCCGGCCACGAGCGCCTGATCACCGTCGAGCGGGCGCTGGAGCTGGGCCTGGACCAGTTCCCCGAGCTGCATCCGAACGTCGTGGCCTTCGAGGAGCGGCTGCCGAACTCCGAGGGCCACGGCGCGGTGTCGATGGCCGAGCTGGTGCGCCGCAGCCTGCGCATGAACCCCTCGCGGGTGATCGTCGGCGAGGTGCTGGGCGACGAGATCGTCACCATGCTCAACGCCATGTCCCAGGGCAACGACGGCTCGCTGAGCACCATCCACGCGAATTCCTCGCTGGAGGTCTTCAACCGCGTCTCGACCTACGCCCTGCAATCGCGCGAGCGGCTGCCGGTCGAGGCCAGCCAGATGCTGATCGCCGGCGCCATCAACTTCGTGGTCTTCATCACCCGCCGCAACGCCTACCACCACGGCGGCACGCTGCAGCGCATGGTGACCTCGGTCCGCGAGGTGAACGGCATCGACGGCCGTGTGCTGTCCTCCGAGATCTTCGCCGAGGGCCCGGACGGCCGCGCGGTCGCGCACGCCCCGATCGCCTGCATGGAGGACCTCGCACAGGTCGGATACGCCGGCCCCACGCAAACCCACCACGCCCCGGGATGGAGGTGAGGCCCGGATGGACACAGCGGTCTTCAATCCGGCCACCTTCGCCGCGCTCGGCATCGGCGCGGGCGTCGGCGCCGCCGTGGCGCTGCTGATCGCGGCGGTCCGGGGCTTCCCGGCCAAGCCGGAGGAGCCCGCCGCGCGCAGCGTCGGCGACATCATCAAGTTCCTGTCGACGCGCGGTGCCGTCGCGGTCGTGGTCGGCGCGCTGGTGCTGGCCGCGACCCGCTGGCCGACCGCCGCGATCGCCTCGGGCATCCTGGTCTTCTTCTGGAACCAGCTGTTCGGCGGGCTGGCCGCCGAACGCGCCGCGCTGGCCCGGGTCGAGGCGCTGGCCGGCTGGACCGAGAGCCTGCGCGACACCATCGCCGGCGCGGTCGGCCTGGAGCAGGCGATCCCGGCCACCGCCCGCGCCGCCTCACCGGCGATCCGCGAGAACCTGCACACCCTGGTGGACCGGCTGCGCGCCCGCATGCCCATGCCGCAGGCGCTGGAGTACTTCGCCGACGACATGGACGACGCCTCCGCCGACCTGGTCATCGCCGCGCTGATCCTGAACGCCCGGCTGCGCGGCCCGGGCCTGCGCGAGGTGCTCGGGGCGCTCGCGCAGTCCTCGCGTGAGGAGGTCGACATGCGCCAGCGCGTCATGGCCCAGCGCAGCTCGACCCGGCGCAGCGTGCAGATCGTGGTCGGGGTGTCGGTCGCGGTGGTGCTGGGGCTGGCGGTCTTCAACAAGTCCTTCGTGCAGCCCTACAGCACGGCCACCGGCCAGCTGGTGCTGCTGGCGGTGATCGCGCTGTTCGCCGCCGGGTTCTACTGGCTGCGCCGGCTGTCCTCGATCCAGACTCCCGCCCGGTTCCTGCAGCGCGCCCGGACCGTGCCGGCGCAGGTCCCCGACCAGCGAGGCGGTGATCCGCGATGA
This sequence comes from Catenulispora sp. GP43, assembly GCF_041260665.1. Lineage (NCBI taxonomy): Bacteria > Bacillati > Actinomycetota > Actinomycetes > Catenulisporales > Catenulisporaceae > Catenulispora > Catenulispora sp. GP43. The sequence continues at coordinate 716,384 of NZ_JBGCCT010000001.1, forward strand.
CGTACGAGGTACTGGCCGGCGCGCTGGCCGGCCTGGGGCTCTTCCTGCTCATCAGGGCCCTGATCCCGAGCCGGCCGGACCCGATGGCCGCGGTGGCCCGCATCGACGCGCTGCGCCAGCACAGCTCGCTGGCCCCGTCCGCCGAGCAGGCCCCGCCCAAGGGCCTGGCCAAGCTGCGCCAGGACCTGGGCGCCTCGGTGAACGACTTCTACATCCGCCAGGGCTGGCAGATCCGCTCGCTGCGCGCGGACCTGGCGATCCTGGACCGCTCGGTGGAGCAGTTCCTGGCCACCAAGCTGCTGCTGGCGGCGCTGGGCGTCGTCTTCGGCCCGTTCGTCTTCGCCGCCTTCTACATCATCGGGCTGCATCTGACGCCGACCATCCCGGTCTGGCTGGCGCTGCTGTTCGGCGTCGTCTTCTTCCTGCTGCCGGACCTGGAGGTGAAGGGCCAGGCCGCGGAGAAGCGCCGCGACTTCCGCCGGGTGCTCGGCGCCTACCTGGACCTGGTCGCGATGAACCTGGCCGGCGGGCGCGGCCTGCCCGAGGCGCTGATGGCGGCGGCCGAGGTCTCCGACGGCTGGGCGCTGCGCCGGATCCGCGACGCGCTCACCGACGCCCGGGTCACCGGCGTCTCGCAGTGGAACGCGCTGTCCCACCTCGGCGAGGCCCTGGACATCGACGAGCTCAAGGACCTGGGCGCCGCGCTGGCGCTGGTCGCCGAGGACGGCGCGAAGGTCCGCGAGTCGCTGGCCGCGCGCGCCGAGACGATGCGGCACCGGGAGCTGTCCGAGATCGAGGGCGCGGCCGGCGCGAAGTCGCAGTCCATGCTCGTGGCGCAGATGCTGCTGTGCGCGGGCTTCATGATTTTCCTCCTGTACCCGGCGATGGCCCGGGTCATGGGCTCTATCTAGGAGACGCAGAGATGAAGGCTCAGGTCATCACCACCGAGTACACCGACCTCTACCCGGTCCAGGCGTGGCAGCACGTCGTCGCGGCTTCGCAGGACTCTGTTACCGGGGTCGGCGCCGGGGACGCGGCCGACGGCACCGCGCCCGGGGCCGCCGCGCCGCGCAAGGCCCGCGACCGCGGCGCGTCCGCCGTCGAGTGGGTCATCATCACCGGCATCGTGGTCGCGATCGTGGCCGGAGTGGGCGTGATCATCAGCCAGGCCATCTCCAACAAGGCCAAGAGCGCCTGCACCCAGATCAACGACGCCGGAAACGGCACGACGGCCGGAGCCACCGGCGGCGGGAACGGCGGCACCACCGGCACCACCACCGGTACCACCGGCGGCACCACCGGCGGCACCACCGGCGGCAGCTGCGGCTGAGTCAGGGACATGACAGACGGGGTGAAGGACGGGACGGAGTCGCGCGGCGGACGATCGCTGCGCGACGACCGCGGCATGACCGCGATCGAGTTCGTCATCCTCACCCCGCTGCTGTTCCTGATGCTGATGCTGACGGTGCAGTTCGCGCTGTACCTGTTCGCCAAGCAGGCGGCGACGGCGGCGGTCCAGGAAGGCGCCCGCAAAGCCCGCGAGGAGGCGGCCGCGGGCACGCTGCCGCAGGACTGCGACGCCCCGACCGCCCCCTGGCAGCAGGACGCGGTGAACACCGCCATCCGGCAATCGCAGATCCTCGGCGGGCAGCTGCTTCTCACCCCGACGGCGACGACCAGCTTCACCGCGGACCCGAATCTGAACGCCGACTGCAAGATCTCGCTGGTGCGGGTGGATCTGCACTCGAACGTGCCCTCCGTCTTCCCCGGCTTCGGCCTGGCGATCGACGTGCACGCCGGCGGTCCCGTGGAGCAGCCGGTGAGGCACCCGTGAGCCGCCCCGTGCCCGCACCCCGTGGCCGCCGGGCCGCCGGCGCCGGCGTGTCCTCCGACGCCGGCGTGTCCTCCGACGCCGGCGTGTCCTCCGACGCCGGCGTGTCCTCCGACGCCGGCGTGTCCTCCGTCGAGGTCGTGCTGATGACCCCGCTGATCGTGACGATGCTGCTGTTCGTCGTCGCGCTCGGGGTGATGGTCAACGTCCGCAGCCAGGTCCAGGGCGCGGCGCGGGACGCGGCCCGGGCCGGGTCGCTGCAGGGCAGCGGCGACGTCGCGGCGGCCCAGGCCCAGGCCGCCGCCGACGCCGACCTGGGCTCGCGCTGTCAGGGCTCTGCCACAGTCACCAGCGCGTACGTCCCGCCGGTGGCGGGCGGCGGCGGCTACTACAAGGTGACGGTGGCGTGCACGGTGGACATGTCCGGGTTCGGGATGTTCGGCGCGCACCAGACCTTCAGCCAGACCTTCGCGGCGCCGATCGACCCGCTGCAGAACTTCCACCCCGGGCCCGTGCCGACCTCCACCGCCCCGCAGCCGAGCGGGCCCAGCACGCCGGAGCCGACGCAGTTCTCGATCCCGAGCTGGCTGACCCCCTCGGTCCTGCCGACCAACGCCAGCACCACCACGGTCGGCGGGCCTTCGACCTCGCCGACGTCGCCGACCACACCCGCGACGCCGACCGGCACCGACAGCCTGCCCACCCCGCCGTCCACGACTCCGCCCAGCAAACCGAGCCCGAGCGACAAGACGAGCTCGACCGGCAAGCCGACCAAGCCCAGCAACCCGACTTCGACCACCTCCACGGGGCACTGATGGGCAGCCGTCTGGACCGCCTGCGCACGGGCCTGCGCAACGACCGCGGGTCGCTGGCCATGGCCGTGGTCATCTGGGCGCCGGTCGTGGTGCTGCTGATGGCCTTCCTGGTCGACGTCGGCCTGCTGATCTCCGACCGCACCCAGGCCTCGGACTACGCAGACCAGGCGGCACGGCGGGTCGCGCAGGACATCGACCAGGGCTGGCTCAAGACGCACAACGTCATCTCGACGACGGGCGCGTATCCCGGGATCAAGATCAATGTGGACCCCGCCGGGGACTGCATGCCGGACGCCCAGCAATACCTGCTCGACAACCAGATCGCGGACACGACCATCACGTCGTGCCAAGTCACGGGGAATCCGACGGACGCGAACCCCTATGTCAATCCCCAGATAACCGTCACACTGCAGATGCAGTACAAGCCGCTGTTCGTCGGTTTCGCTCTCAAAGGGGACACTACTGTCACCGGGACGGGAACCGCGACACCGGTGATTCCGAAGTAACAGGAGCAGGAAAGGGGGCGCGGACGCATGGCGCACGATTCGGACCGGCAGTACCTCGCGCCGCAGGGGCCGCCGCCGGGCACGGCGCAGCAGACTCCGGTCGTTCTGAAACGGCAGCGGAGCGCGATGGACGTCATCACCGGCCTGGGCGCTCTGGTGGCGTTGCTGGTGCTGGTGATCGGCGTGCCCTTGGCGTTGGCGTACTTCGTCGGCTGGCCTCTGCCGCACAAGATGCCCTCCGGCGGCCTGCTCAACGCGAAGATCGACACCAAGACCTTCACCAACGTGCTGGCGATCCTGGTCTGGCTGGCCTGGGCGCAGTTCTCGGCGTGCGTGCTCGTCGAGGCGCTGGCCGCGGCGCGCGGCATCGGGATGCCCGGGCACGTGCCGCTGTCCGGCGGCAGCCAGATCCTGGCCCGCCAGCTCGTCGCCGCGGTGCTGCTGATCACCGCCTCGGCCGCGTCCTTCGCCCCCGGCCTGTCCTCGCTCGGCCGCACCCACGACGACGGCCCGCACCGCGCGCCGATCGCCGCGACCCAGGTGCTGCAGCAGGGCACCCGCACCGACACCGCGATGCCGTCGGGCCCGACGCAGCGCACCGCGACGAACATCGACGGGCGGACCGCGACGGACTTGAAGTCCACGCCGGCCAAGGGCGCGACGAAGTTCTACCGCGTGCAGCCCCCGGCCGGCCGGCACCACGACTCGCTGTGGGAGATCGCGGACCGGCACCTCGGCGACGGCCGGCGGTACCAGGAGATCTACGACCTCAACAAGGACCGGGTGCAGCCGGACGGCTCGATGCTGACCAAGGCCTCGCTGATCCGGCCGGGCTGGATCCTGCAGATGCCGGCCGACGCGACCGGCGGGGACCTGGTGGGCGATCCGGCGGCGGCGTCGCATGGCGGAGCGCCGTCGCAGCACCCCGGCGGGCCCACGCACACCACGCAGGGCGGCGGCACCCAACAGGGTGGTGGCACTCTCCAGGGTGGCGCGCCCGGAGGCGGCGCGCAGCTGGGCGGCGGTACGCAGCACGGCGACGGCACACAGCCGGACGGCGGTACGCCGCCGAGCGTCCCGGGGACCCCGGGCCTCATGGGCGGCGGGGGCGGCGTGCCGGGGAGCCCGCGCACCATCACCATCTCGACCGACATCCCGCCCGGCGCGGGCACCGGCGCCCAGGGCTTCGTCTCCCCCACCGAGCAGACGATGAACCTGTCCGCGGTGACCGACGCCGTCGACACGGCCGGCCAGGTCGTCGCCCAGGCCGCCCGGCACCTCGGGGACGGCTCGGGCGAACGCTCGGACGCGGTGCAGATCGTCGCCGGCGCGCTGTCGCAGAACCCTCAGTCGCCGCACCGGGCCCCGGCCACGCCGGCGCACCAGGACGACTCGGCCGGCGGCCACGCCTCCAGCACCGCCGCGCACCAGAACCCGGCCCCGGCCGGCGCCGAGTCGCCGTACCGGCTGCCGCTGGAGCTGGTCTCGGCCCCGCTGCTGGCCGCCGGCCTGCTCGGCGCGCTGGGCCGCAACCGGCGCCGCCAGCTGTGGCACCGGACCGTCGGCCGCCGGCTGACCGGCCCGGGGCAGGCCGCGGCCGGCGCCGAGGAGGCGATCCGGCTCGGCGCCGGGCTCGGCGACGTGCGCTTCCTGAACCAGGCGCTGCGCGAGCTGTCGGCTTCGCTGGCCACCGCCGGACGGCCGCTGCCGCCGGTGCAGAGCGCCAACCTGACCGAATCAGGGCTCGAACTGCGGCTGACCGAGCCCGCCCCGGCGGCCCCGCAGCCGTGGCACACCCGCCCGGACGGGCTCGCCTGGTGGGTGGCCCGCACCGACGTCGGCTTGGTCGCCAGGCGCGTCATGGAGGCCGCGGTGGCGCCGTGCCCGGGCCTGGTGACGGTCGGCGCCGTCGGGCCGGACGCGGCCACCCGCGTGCTGCTGGACCTGGAGGCCTCCGGCGGCGTGATCTCGGTCGGCGGCGACGACGCCATGCGGCGCGCGGTCCTGGCCGCGATGGCCGTGGAACTGCTGACCAACACGTGGTCGGACAAGATGACGGTGACCCTCGTGGGCTTCGCCGGCGACCTGTCGACGCTGGCGCCGGGGCGCGTGCACCAGACCCCGTCGCTGGAGGAAGTGCTGCCGGGGCTGGAGACCGAACTGGCCGAGCGCCGCCGCGGCCTGGCCGAGGCCGGCCTGGACTCGGTGCTGGGCGGCCGCCTGGGCATGGTCGGCGGCGCGGGCTGGCCGCCGCACTTCATCATCAGCGCCGTCCCGGTGTCCGGGCAGACCGCGGCGCGGCTGGCCCGCATCATCGGCGACCCGTCCCGCCTGGGCATCGGCTACCTGATAGCCGGGGACGTCCCGGGGGCTACCTGGAAGGCCACCGTCGACGGCGCCGGCCGCCTGCGCCTGCCGGCCCTGGACCTGGACCTGACGGCCCAGCGCCTGCCCGACGACCAGTACCGGTCGGTCCTGGAGCTCTTCGAGGCGACCCGCGACGTCAACGGCGAGCCGATCCTGCCGCTGACCGCCGAGGCGGCGGCCCTGGAGGCCCAGCTCCGCCTGACCCCGACGGTGTCGGTCCGGCTGCTGGGCGACCTGGAGGTCACCGGCGCCTACGGCGACCTCGACGAGGACCGCGTCGAGCAGGCCGCCGAGGCCCTGACCTTCGTGATGCTGCACCGCGACGGCGTCCACCCCCGGGTGCTCACCTCGGCTCTGTTCCCGCGCGGCGCCGCCAACGAGATCGGCGACCAGGTCCTGCACCGCCTGGGCACCTGGCTCGGCGTGGCCCCCGACGGCTCCCCGAACCTGGTGACGCTGCCCGACGGCCGCCTGACCGTCTCGCCGAGCGTGCGCAGCGACTGGGAGATGTTCAAGAACATGCGGGCCCTGGCCGACGCCGACCCCCGCTATCAGGACCCGAGGAACCGCGACCAGGTCCTGGGCCAGGCCCTCGGCCTGGTCCGCGGGCCGCTGCTGGCGCACCGCGAGACCAGCCGCTACGGCTGGCTGGCGTACGAGTCGGTGGAGGCCGAGGTCCCGGCGGTGATCGCGGACACCGCGGTCGAACTCTGCGAACTGCGCCTGGCCCTGGGCGACGCCGAAGGCGCGATCGACGCCGTCCGTAGCGGCATGCGCGGGGCCCCCTCCGACGAGGAGCTGTCCCGCGCTCTCCTGCGCGCGACCCACGCCACCGGCGACGAGACCAGGCTGCGCGAGGCGATAGCGACGGTCGAGGAGCAGACCCGGGCGGTCCACGGGGAACGCGGTCTGCACCCGAAGACCGAGGCCCTGGTGGACGAACTCCTGCCCGGCTGGCGCGAAGGACGCGAAGTCCTGGCGGTGGGGGCCTAGGCCGCACGGGGCTCGGTATCTAAAGTGGACGGCCGGACAAGGGGGAACACGGGAATGGTGCTGCTGAAGCAGGGCAAGATGTACAGGGGCCTCATCGGGGCTCTCGGAGGTTGTCTGCTGCTGGCCGGCTGCTCGAGCTCGCAGAAGCCGGCTGCTCTGGCACCTGTGGGCGGGAACGCCACGGGGACTTCCGCCGGGACCTCGGGCTCGGCCACGTCCACGGAGGCGACCACGGGCTCTTCGGGTCCGACCGGTTCCACGACGGGCAGCAGCCCGGGGGCCCCGGCGCCGACGAGTGTGGCGACGTCGAACGGGGGATGGGCTTACAACGCCTCGGTTCCCGGCGACACCGCCATCGCCGACGCGATGACGGCGTTCGAGAACTACGCGGCACTCTCCTACCAGATGGCCATCACCATGTCGCACAACAACAACCTTGTGAACTACGCGGACGGCAATGTCGAGTCCCTGCTGAACAACTTCGTGACAGAGGAACGCCAAAAGAACATCATCTCGCGCGGCCAGGAAGGCATCAGGGTGATGAACGTATCCAAGGACACCGGCGATCCACCGATCGTGTCGATCACGGTGTGCACCGACGACTCGAAGCTCCCGATGTACAGCACATACGGCCCGAACAAGGGCAAGATCGTCGTCCCCGCGCAGCCCGCCACGGTGTCCGTCTACAAGGTTCACCAGAGCTTCGGTGGCAAGTGGCGCGTCTACTCCGTGTCTCCGTCGAGCACGGCATGCTGACCGCGCTCAGACGGCGGCTCCCCGCAGTCGTCGCGGTCCTGGCCCTGGTCGCCGCGACCGTCGTCGCCACGAGCGCCAAGGCCCCCGCCGCGCACGCCGACGGGTGCACGTCCATCACTGTGGCCCGCGATGGCACCACCATCTGTTGGATCAACGGCCAGCAGAGCGGTGGAGGCGGCGGGGGCGATGGCAACGGCGTAAGCATCAACTGCGACGCCGCCGGCAACATCGTCCGGAACGGCCAGACCTACAAGTGCGCGATCGACGGCTGGTCGTTCAGCGGCGGCTGCTACATCCAGCCGGTCGTGCCCCAGCCCGCCACCAACGATCCGATCTGGGGCAGCTACGACCCGTCCACCAACCGGGCCCAGTGGGAGGACTGCACACCCGGCAGAAGCACCAGCAATCCGCCGAGCAAGGTGGGTGCCATCGAGATCATCGGCCCCTGCGTCGGCTACTGCGCCGGGCCGAACCCGGTGGCGCTCATCACCAACGAGTTGCAGATCGCCAAGCCGGATCTCGGGATGGCGCCGCCCGGCGGCCCCGGCGCGATCGGCTTCGTGAACCAGAACATCTGGTTCTGGACCAAGGGTCTGGACACGTCCGTGCAGACCCGCTCCGCGGGCAACGTGATCGGCACCCGGACGTTCGTCGGCGTGAAGTGGACCATCACGCGGGCGAACCACACGACCCCCGACGCGACCCGGTCGTGTCAATCGGACATCGAATACAGCCCTTCCGACGGCTCGGCGCCGTCGAAGGACCCGAACTGCGCGTACCAGTTCACCGCGCCGGACACCTACACGATCAGCGTGACGACGTCCTGGACCCTGGCCATCATCCAGAACGGCGGCCAGCCGGACGTCCAGACCATCACCAGCGCGCCGAACACCACGACCATCAAGATCAACGAAGGTCAGAGCACCAACGGCTGAGCCCCCGGTCCGAACACCGCACCACCCGCATCGCCCGCATCGCCCGCATCGCCCGCATCGCCCGCGTCGCCCACGGCACGCGGGCGATGCGCTTGACCGGCCCCGTCACCCGCCCCCGCAGCCCCGCGCGCACAGTCACCGGAACCCCTGATATCACTGTTACAGCCGCCGTCCCTCGCACGGCGCCGGCCGGACGAAGGGAGCGCCGTGACCGCAGCGGACGAGCGCCTGTGGCGCCCCGAGCCGCCGGTTCCGCTGGCGCGACTGATCGTGTGGATCACGCGCGGGGGCGCGCCCGCGGTGGTGCGCGATCCGGAGGTGGGGCCGGGGATCTACGTCGTGGCCTCGACGATAGCCAGCATCGACGTGGCCGACGCGCCCGGCGGCGCGCGGCCGGTGTCCCCGGGGGCGGCCGACGCCGTGCTGGCGCTGGTGCCGGCGCATCACGGGCTGGTCGTGGACATGGCCTCGGCCGATCCGATGGTGGTCTCGGCGGCCGCGGTCGACCAGCTGCGGCCCCGGCCGATCCCGTTCGGGACGGAGGCCGATGCCGCCTTCCACTTACCCCCGCCGCACGTGAACGCCTACCTCGCGGGGATCCGGCGGGCCGCCAAGCCGGCCGGGGCGGCGCGGATCACGGCGACCTGGACGCTCTTCCCCGACAGCGTGCCCGCGCTGCTGCTGATCGTGAAGCCGACGCGGAAGGCCGACGGGTCCGCCGCCCTGGACGCCGTCTACCGCGCCGTACGGGAGCTCGCGCCGCCGGAGACCGTGCGGGTCGTCGACGCCGGCACGCTCACGCGGGGGCAGATGTTCCGCACGCTCAGCGGCCAGCGCCTGGTCGAGTCCCCGGCGCCGGACCCGGATCCTTACGCGTGGCCAGCTGGGACTCCCGGAGCCCGAGTCCGAGCCCGGGCTGGAGCCGGAGCCGACACCGGCTCCGGGACCCGAAGCGTCGCCGGCGGCAGGCCCGCCATCAACGGCCGGACCCCCTTCAACCTCTCGCTGGCCATGGTCGGCGCACTCACCGGCGCCTTCGTGACGGCGATGCCGCGCGAGTTCTCGATCCACGGCACGCCCGCCGCCGCGGCGGTTGTCATCGGGGTCCTGATCATCGTGGTCTGTGTCGGCGCGGCATTGCGGGACTTCTTCCGCAAGGAGCCCTGAGCGCCACCCGACAGGATCGACGCGGCCGCACATCAGGGCACAACCCACTTTCGAGTGAAGAACCCCTGATTTTCACCTGTTATCAAGCGAAAAGCCGCCCCGGCCGGATACGGTGGAGCGGTCGCGCCGCACACCGCGTGCACGCATACGAGTCCTCCCGCATGGCTGTCCACTTGGCTACAGTGGCATCCATGCCGATCCGGGGGACCGTAGCACCGGCCAGGGCCGCCGCCACCGCAGTCGCGGCGGCCCTGGTCTGCGCCGCCTGCAGCAGCACCGCCAGCCAGCAGCCGGCACCGCTGACGAAGAGCGCCGCGGTCTCCTCCACCGGGGCCGGCGCCCCGAGCGACTCCGACCGGCCCAGCGGCGCGGCGATGGCCCCGGGCGGGGCCTCGACGGCCTCGACGGACGACCGGCCCAGCGGCGGATCCATCAACGACTCGCAGGCCTCCTCGCCCGCCACCGCGACCTCGTCCCGGTCGAAGGATCCGGCGCCGACGCACCCGCAGCCGACGTCCGCGCCGAAGCCGACCACGTCCGCGCCGCCGCCCCCGCCGCACAGCAGCACGCCCACCGGGCCGGTGATGGGGTCGCGGTCGAACACCACGCCGCCGCCCCCGCCGTCGATGTCGACGCGCTGAGCCGGACGACGGCGAAGGGCCCCGGTCACCGACCGGAGCCCCTCTTCACGCACGTCGACCCCCGAGGCCGGCGCCCGCTGCCCGGTATGCCGGGGAGTACGACTCCCCACCGGCTCAGCCCTCGAACTTGTACCCGAGCCCGCGCACCGTCACCAGGTGCACCGGCGTGCCCGGGTCCGGCTCGATCTTCGCGCGCAGCCGCTTGACGTGCACGTCCAGCGTCTTGGTGTCGCCGACGTAGTCCGCGCCCCATACCCGGTCGATCAGCTGCATGCGGGTCAGCACCCGGCCGGAGTTGCGCAGCAGCATCTCCAGCAGCTCGAACTCCTTCAGCGGCAGCTCCACCGGGCGGCCGTCGACGGTCACCTTGTGCCGGTCCACGTCCATCCGGACCGGGCCGGCCTCCAGCGCGCCGCCGTCCGGCTCGTCGCTGGTCGCCTGCCGGCGCAGCACGGCGCGGATGCGGGCCACCAGCTCGCGGGCCGAGAAGGGCTTGGTGACGTAGTCGTCGGCGCCCAGTTCCAGGCCGACCACCTTGTCGATCTCGCTGTCCTTGGCGGTGAGCATGATCACCGGGACGTTGGACTTGGCCCGGATCTGCCGGCAGACCTCGGTGCCGGGCAGCCCCGGCAGCATCAGGTCCAGCAGCACCAGGTCCGCGCCGTGCCGGTCGAACTCCTCCAGCGCGGCAGGTCCCGAGTCGGCCACCGCCACCTCGAAGCCCTCGTTGCGCAGCATGTAGGACAGGGGGTCGCTGATCGAGTCCTCGTCCTCGACCACGAGTACACGGGTCACTTCGGGGTCCTCCCACTTGGTATGGCTCGGTTGTACATGGGCCCTCAGACGGCCCGTGCCAGGTCGCGTTCCTCGACACAGACGGGGAGCTTCAGGGTGAAGGTGGAGCCGTTCCCCTCGGAGGACCACACCGTCACCTCCCCGCCGTGCGTGGCCGCGATGTGCTTGACGATCGACAGGCCCAGGCCCGTGCCGCCGGTGGCGCGCGAGCGCGCCGGGTCGACGCGGTAGAACCGCTCGAAGATGCGCTCCAGGTCCCGTTCGGGTATCCCGATGCCCTGGTCGGTGACGGAGACCTCGACCAGGTCGCCGACGTGCTTGACGGTCACCGCCACCCGGGTGTCGTCCGGGGAGTAGTTGACCGCGTTCTCCACCAGGTTGCCCAGGGCCGCGGACAGCTGGGTCCGGTCCCCGCGCACCGCGACGTCGTCCTCGGCGTCGGCGACCAGCTCGATCCGGCGCGCCGCGGCGGTCTCGTAGCTGCGGTCCAGCGCGTCGGCCACCACCTCGGCGATGTGCACCTTCTCCGCCGAGGCGGCCAGCGGGGCGTCGATCTGCACCCGGGACAGGTCGATCAGGTCCTGGATCAGCGAGGTCAGCCGGTGCGACTCCTGCTGCATGCGCGCGGCGAAGCGGCGGACCGCGTCGGGGTCGTCGGAGGCCGACTGCACGGCCTCGGCCAGCAGCGACAGCGCCCCGACCGGGGTCTTGAGCTCGTGCGAGACGTTGGCCACGAAGTCCCGGCGCACCTCGTCCACGCGCCGGGCCTCGGTGCGGTCCTCGACCAGCACCAGCACCAGGGTGGCGCCCAGCGGGGCGATGCGGACGGTGGAATGCAGCACCGCGGTCGCGCCGTGCGGCAGGTCCATCTCGACCTGGCGTATCTCGCCGTCCCGGCGCACGTGCCGGGCCAGCTCCAGCAGCTCCGGCGAGGTCAGGCTCCGGGACTTGACCAGTCCCATGGCGTAGGCGGCCGGCGAGGCCTTCACGACGGCGTCGCTGGCGTCCAGCACCACGGCCGAGCTGCGCAGGACCTGCAGGACGCCGGCCACGCCCGGGGGCACCGGGTCGTCGCCGGGCGGTTCGGGTGGACCCACTCGCTCCCTTTCACTGAACCGGAAGGCCAAAGCCCCGCTGACGCCGGTACCCAGGCCGATCAGCGCGGCCAGCCCGGCGGTCGCGGCGTTGACGTTCACACAGCCAACAGTAAGGGCGCTTCGCACCGCGAACACTCCCACGGATCATTCCGCCGTACCGACGTGGCCAAGAGTTCACTTTCCCGACCCTGTCGATTCACCGGCGGCATTGTCCCGGGACGCCTGGAAAGGGGAGAGTGGACGGCGTCCGCACAGCAGACGAGAGCACACGCGATCACGCGATCACGCGACGACAGGAGCGGTAACCCCATGCGCGACGCCTTCCACGAGGAGCTCGACTCGATCAGCGACACCCTGGTCGAGATGACGCGGCTGGTCGGCTCGGCCATGACCCGCGCCACCACCGCGCTCCTGGACGCCGACCTGACCCTGGCGGAGTCGGTCATCGACGCCGACGACAAGGTCGACGACCTCCAGCACGCGCTGGACGACAGCAGCTTCGACCTGCTCGCCCGGCAGCAGCCGGTGGCCGGCGACCTGCGCACCATCATCACCAGCCTGCGCATGAGCGCCGACCTGGAGCGCATGGGCGACCTGGCCCGGCACGTGGCCAAGGTGGCCCGCCGCCGCTACCCGCAGTCGGCCATCCCGCCGGAGATCCGCGGCACCATCGTGGAGATGGGCGACATCGCCGCCGAGCTGGTCGCCAAGGTCGGCTCGATCATCGCCGCCCGCGACGTCGAGGCCGCCCTGGCCCTGGAGTCCGAGGACGACGAGATGGACCGCCTGCACCGCAGCCTGTTCAAGTCGCTGATGGACGACAAGTGGAAGCACGGCATCGAGACCGCGGTGGACGTCACCCTGTGCGGGCGCTACTACGAGCGGTACGCCGACCACGCCGTTTCGGTGGCCAAGCGCCTGGTGTTCCTGGTGACCGGCGAGCACCCGACGCCGGCGGCGAGCTGAGCCACGCCGGTCCGCACACGGACGACACAGCTCAGCGGCTCCGGCCGGCTGCCCTTCCCGGGGAGCCGGCCGGAGCCGTTTTTGCAGCTGGTCCGTCGTTCAACCGGTCGGCCGGTCGGCCGGCTGGCTGACCAGCCGCTCAGCTCAGAGTGACGAGCTTCTGCACGTCCGCGATCACCGTCGCCACCCCCGGCGCGTCGATGATCGCCCGCGCCTGCTGCGGCGTCAGGCCCGGACCCTGCGGGGCGGTCTCGCTGCCCGGCGCACCGGTCGCGACGTACGCACCGGTCGCGGCACCCGCGCCGGACTTTCCAAAGACCTGAAGGACCACCGACGAGTCGGTGGACGCTCCGGCCCATCCCACGTAGATGCCGAGCCGGGCGCGGCCGTCCGGGCCCATCTTGCTGAAGTGCGGGCCGCCGTGGGCGGTGAAGCACACCGAGTCGGCCGGGCAGGAGATCTGCCCCTGCGACCCCTTCGGCCCGGTGGTGTTGAACCACTGGAACGCGTCCACCCCCTCAGGACCGACGAGTTCGAGCTCGCCGGGCGCCCCCGGACTGAGCTTCAGCCGGAATCCCGGCGGCAGCACGGTCTTGGCCTCGGCGTCGATCTTCGCCTCGATCGTGTACCGCTCCCGGACCGCGGCGGCCGAGGCCCGGGCCGACGGGTCCAGAAGCTGCCGGACCTTCGCGAATCCCGGCGCCTCCACCATCTTCTTGAAGGCCGTCGCGTCGATGGGCGAGGCGTCGATGGGCGTGGGCGTCCGGAACCCGAAGACCACGAAGCGGACCGGCGGCGCCGCGGTGTCGGTGGGCGTGAACTCGTAACAGACCGGGCCCTCAGAGTTCGACGTGGACGGCGCCGTCATCCGGATCGAACCACCGGTCACGGCGACCGGTTTCGCCGAGGCCTTGGCGAACCCGCCGGCGGTTTCGCCGCCGTCGTTGTCGATGCCCAAGATGTACTCGACTCCGCCCGACTTCAGCACGAAAGCGGGCGAGAAGACGCCGGTCGCCATCGTCGTCGAATCATTGCCCGCCAGCGGATCGCGGCGCACCGTCATCCCGGCGGGCAGCAGCGGGCCGAGCAATCCCGGCAGCTGCTCGACGATCTCCCGCTCCCGGTCCGCGTAGGTGGGGCCGGAGTCCTCATACGCCTGCGGCGAGATAGACCCCGTGTCCGGGCCGAGCGACCAGTCGCCCGATCCCGCCCCTGTCCCGCTCACCGTCGCCGCCCCGGCGACCACCGCCAGCACGCTCAGCGTCGCCCCGGCCACGGCGAACCCGCGCCGCCTGGTCACGGCCATCCCCTGCGAGATCGCGCCGTCGGCCAGATCCGCGCGGTGGGTCGGCTCCGGCCCCTCGAAAAGCCGGCCGATCACGTCATGGACCATCAGGTCCGAGTTCTCTGCATCCATTGCTGCCTCACCTGGTTTCTACGGAGTCGGGAAGCAGGGCCGCGAAGTCGCCCAGCCGGTCCCGCAGCTGCCCAAGCCCGCGCGCGGACATGCTCTTGACCGTGCCGGTGCTGATCCCGAGCGCGGCCGCCGTCTGCTCGACGCTCTGGTCCTCCCAGTAGCGCAGGGCCACGACGGCACGCGTGCGCGGGGCCAACTCGGCCAGCGCGGCCAGGATCGTCAGCCGCACCGCGGCGTCGTCCTGCACGGCCGGCCGGTCGACCATCGCCTCCAGCGACGCCGCCTCCCGCTGCCACTTGCGGCTGTCGAGGAAGCAGCGGTAGACGACGCGCCGCGCGTAGGCGTCCGGCAGGTCCATCACCCGCACCCGGTGCCACGCCCGGAAGATCCGCTGGTAGGCGGTCTGGACGAGGTCCTCGGCGAGGTGCCAGTCGCCGCACAGCACGTAGGCCGAGCGCCTCAGGTGGCCCTGGCTTCCCGTGACGAAGGCCCGGAACTCCTCGTGGTGCTCCGGGCTGGTGCCTTTCCTGAGAGATCTCACGCAGATACAACCGGGGTAGGCAGGCTCAGGGTTCTAGCCCTTCTCCAAAGAAAGATGGCGCAAGTACTGGTCGAGCTCGGCCGGGTTCCCGTCGGTCCGCTCCCGCGCCGCCGGCCGGGTCCGCGTCAGCCGATCCCCCGCCGCCTGCGACAGCCACACGGCCTCGCCGCGGGTCAGCCCGGGCAGCGTCTTCTCGACGTCCTGCACGGTCCGGGCCGGCAGGTTCCCGCGCAGGGACCACGAAGCCGTCCCGCCCTCCGACACCTCGAGCTCCGACACCTCAAGCTCTGCCTCCGCCGCGATCAGCACCGACAGCACCGCCGACACGGTGTCGGCCGGCGCGTCCAGCACGAAGGCGTGGCAGGGCTCGTAGACCTCGGTCCCGGCGGCGGCCAGCGCGCGCATCAGCACGAACGGCGCGAGCCTGCGGTAGTCGCCCGCGACACTGGTCACCGAGCAGAAACCGCTGTGCACCATCGTCACCACCACGTCGGTCACCTCCCAGCCGTCGAGCCCCTGCTCCAGCGCCCGCAGGACAGTCTCCTCGGTGGCGCGGTGGAACACCGGCGGCAGCGCACCGAGCTCGGTCTCGTAGCGGAACACCCGGCCGCTGCCCGCCGCGCCCGGCGAGACGCGGAAACCGAGGGTCGCGCGGAAGCGGGTGCTCGGGTCGTGGTTCATGTCCTCGCGGTATTCGCCGACACCGCTGGGCCGCTCGGTGTAGACGGTCCGGCTCGGTTCGAAGAGCGCTTCGACGCCGTACTCCTCGGCCAGGGTCGCCGCGACGACCTCCTTCTGGACCTCCCCGTACAGCAGGACCGAACTCTCGCCGCCGGGGAGCGCGCGGGTGCTGATCAGCGGGTCCTGATCGGCCATCTCGACGAGGGCCGCGTGCAGCCGGGTGCGGTCGCCGTTCGCCGCGTGCACCACGGTTTCCAGGCTCGGCGTGGCGAAGTCCGCGGCCGCATCCGCTTCTGTCTCCCCGGATCCGAACCGGTCGCCGACCCTGATCCCGGGCAGTCCCCTGACCTTCGCGATGTCGCCGGGCCGGGCCTCCCCCGCGCCCCCGCCCGGCAGGCCGACGACCTCCAGACCGGTGATCGTCCCGAACTCGGTCCGGTCACGGATGCGCAGCATGCCGTTGCGGAGGCGGACGTAGGCGGTCTTGTCGCCGGCGCGTCCGCGCTCGATGGCGAACACGGTCCCGCGGGTCTGGCCGTCCGGATCCCCTCCGGCGCGTGGCAGCAGATCGCGCACGCCGTCGACCAGGTCCGCGACGCCGACGCCGGTGATGGCCGAGCCGAAGTAGACCGGATAGATCTTCGCCGATGCCGTCTGCCGGGCCAGGGCCGCGCGCAGCTCGGCATCGCCGGGGAGCCGGTCCTCGACCAGCGCGGCCAGCACGGCGTCGTCGTATTCGGCCAACCGCTCGGCATCGGACGCGCCCACGGCCGCGGGCCACACCCGGGCCGCCTTCGTCCCGATCCCCTCGACCCCGGTCACGGCGACCGCACCGGGCGTCAGCAGCCGCCGCACCTCGGCGAGCAGCTCCTCCGACCGCGCCCCGACCCGGTCGATCTTGTTCACGAACAACAGCGTCGGCACGCGCAGCCGTCGCAACGTCTTCATCAACCGCCGGGTGTGCGCCTGCACCCCCTCGACGGCCGACAGCACCAGCACGGCACCGTCCAGCACCCCCAGAGCGCGCTCGACCTCGGCGACGAAGTCGGAGTGCCCGGGGGTGTCGATGAGATTGACCCGCAGGTCGCCGACCCCGAAGGCGGCGACGGCGGACTTGATGGTGATCCCGCGACGGCGCTCGATCTCGCCGCGGTCGGTCTGCGTGGTCCCGGCGTCCACACTCCCGAGCCGGCCGATGGCCCCGGTCTCGAAGAGCAGACGCTCGGTCAGGCTGGTCTTACCCGCGTCGACATGCGCGAGGATCCCGATGTTCACAGTGGGCACGGTTGGTTGCGTCCTCGAAAGCTCGATCCATGGGGGAAACGAAGAATTCGAAGCGACGCCGCATGCCCGTGGCCTTTCCGTAAAACGACAGTGCCGTCGTGCAGGCTCGCACGACGGCACCAGTGGGGCAAATGATTTTCCCGGGCTACTTCTTACCCTGGTTCTTGACCGCCTCGATGGAAGCCGCCGCGGCCGCCGGGTCCAGGTACTCCCCGCCGGTCTTCGTCGGCCGCAGGTCGCCGTCCAGCGTGTACACCAGCGGGATCCCGGTGGGGATGTTCAGCCCGGCGATGTCCTCGTCGGAGATGCCGTCCAGGTGCTTCACCAGCGCGCGCAGCGAGTTGCCGTGCGCGGCCACCAGCACCGTGTTGCCGGAGCGCAGGTCCGGGACGATCGCGTCGTACCAGTACGGCAGCATGCGCTCGACGACGTCCTTCAGGCACTCCGTCTGCGGGCGCAGCTCCGTGGGCAGGCCGGCGTAGCGCGGGTCGTCGAACTGCGAGTACTGGTCGTCCACGGCCAGCGGCGGCGGCGGGACGTCGTAGGAGCGGCGCCACAGCATGAACTGCTCCTCGCCGAACTCCGCCAGGGTCGCGGCCTTGTCCTTGCCCTGTAGCGCGCCGTAGTGCCGCTCGTTCAGGCGCCAGCTGCGGCGGACCGGGATCCAGTGCCGGTCGGCGGCCTCCAGCGACAGGTTCGCGGTGCGGATCGCGCGCCGGAGCACCGAGGTGTGGACCATGTCCGGCAACAGGTCGTGCTCGCGCAGCAGTTCGCCGCCGCGCACGGCCTCGGCCTCGCCCTTGGCGTTGAGGTTGACGTCCACCCAACCGGTGAACAGGTTCTTGGCGTTCCACTCGCTCTCGCCGTGGCGGAGCAGGATGAGGCGGTATTCGGCGGTCATGGCGCCAGCCTACTTCGGGGGTTCGGTACCACTCTCGTCCTGGGTGTCCGGTGTCCGCTCGATGAGATGGCGGAAGGCCGCGAGGTTCGCCAGTGACTCCCCGCGCGAGGTCCGCCACTCCCACTCGCGCCGGATCGCCGAGGCGAAGCCCAGCTCCAGCAGCTGGTCGAAGGAGGAGTCGGAGGCCGCGACCGCCTCGCCGAGGAGCTGATCCACGGTCCCGGCGGTGATCAGGCCCAGCGGCAGCCGGCCCACCAGGTAGACGTCGCCGAGCCGGTCCAGCGCGAAGGCCAGCGAGCCGAGCCGGGTGTTGCGCTCCAGCAGCCAGCGGTAGACGCCCTCGTGGTTCTCGTCGGGGCGGCGGGCCACGAAGGCGTTGAGCGACAGCGTGTGGTCCCCGACCACCAGCGAGCACGTGGTCCACAGCTTGTGCTCGCCCGGAAGCTTCACGACGAACGTGTTCTCCGCGGGCTGCTCGTACTCCACTCCCGCCTCGCCGACGGCCTCCAGCACCGCCGAGCGCGCGGCGGCCTTCAAGGTCTCTCGATCACCAGCCATGGGACCGACCTTATTGCCGCCCCGCCGGCTCCCGCATCGCCGCCCCTACTGGCCGGCGCACAACTCGCGGTACCGGAGCGCGCGCAGATCCTCGATCGAACGGCTGTAGACGTCGGCGGTCGCCGCGGCCGTGGCGGACCAGCCGAAGCGGGCCGCGTGCTCGACGGCGTTCTCGCCGTAGTCGGCCAGCAGGTGCGGCGCGTCGAGCAGCCGCGCGGCCGCGGTGGCGTAGTCCCCGGGGTCGTGGCCGGTGACCAGAACACCGGAGCGGCCGTCGGCCACGGCCGTGGCCAGCCCGCCGACCCGCGCGGCCACCACCGGCGTGCCGCAGGCCTGCGCCTCGATGGCGACCAGCCCGAAGGACTCGCTGTAGGAGGGCACGACCGCGACGTCCGCCGCCCGGTACCAGTCCGCCAGCCGGGTCTGGTCCACCGGCTTCACGAACCGGACCACGTCGGCGATCCCCAGCCGGCGCGCCAGCCGGTGCAGGTGCGTGGGCTCGGCCAGCCCGGACCCGCTGGGCCCGCCGACCACGGCGACGACCAGCTTCTCGCGCCGCTCCGGCGCCCGGGCGATCAGCTCGGCGGCGGCCCGCAGCAGCACGTCCGGCGCCTTCAGCGGCTGGATCCGGCCGACGAACAACAGCACGGCGGCGTCGGCCGGCAGCCCCACGGACTCCCGCGCCGCCAGCTTGTCCCCCGGACGGAAGCGGTCCAGGTCCACGCCGGGGTTCACGGTCGACACCCTTTCCGGGTCGGCGCCGTAGAGCCGCACCAGCTCCGCGGCCTCCTGGTCGGTGTTCGCGATCAGCCGGTCGGCGGCGTCCACCACCTGGTCCTCGCCGACCAGCCGGGCCGTCGGCTCGGGGTCGTCGCCCAGGGCCAGCGCGGCGTTCTTCACCTTGCCCAGGGTGTGCATGGAGTGGATGAGCGGCACGCCCCACCGCTCCTTGGCCAGCCAGCCCACCTGGCCGGAGAGCCAGTAGTGGGAGTGGATCAGGTCGTAGTAGCCGGGCTCGTGCATGGCCTCGGTGCGCAGCACACCGGAGGTGAAGGCGCACAGCTGCCCCGGCAGGTCTTCCTTGGACAGGCCCTCGTACGGACCGGCCGTGACGTGCCGCACCAGCACCCCGGGCGCCAGATCCACGGCCGGCGGCAGCGCCCCGGTGGTGGCCCGGGTGAAGATCTCCACCTCGATGCCCAGGTCGGCCAGCCGCCGCGACAGCTCGACGATGTAGACGTTCATCCCCCCGGCGTCGCCTGTCCCCGGTTGGTGCAGCGGGGAAGTATGGACGGAAAGGAGCGCCACACGCCTGGGCAGCGATTCCACGGCGCTCTACCTCCTACATCGGCAAATCCGGGGGTGTCGTCGCAGGCCGCCCAACCGGCCCCGCGCGGACGCGGGCGGCTGTCGTGGCCGACAACGATGCAACGGCAGGACCTCGGCAGCGCATTCCCCGCCGGGGCCGGCGCCACGCATCAGTCCGATCATCGGATGACTTTACGGGGCATGACGGGCCGCGCCGCGATGCCGACTGACCAGTGAGACGGACGCCATGACCTTGCGCAACGCGCGGAAACCCGTACGGGGAAGCCCTCTGCCCGCCACCGGATGTGAGCAGGAACACGGCGCGAGAACAGCCGGAAAAAGGACCCGGCCCCGTATGACCGAACACGCGGGGACGCGAACGGAACGGGGCCGGGCAGGCGCGCGGGTCTGCACTCGCACACCGCCGAGGGTCGGGCTCCCTCGGAGGGCTCTCAGAGTGGCATGTCCGATGTCAAAACCACATAAGAAAAACCTCTACGCGGCGTAGTAGATGACCGAAATGCGGCATCGAATCCCAGCTCAGAGGCTTTTTCTCTGACGTATGGCGAACGCGTGGCGCGGGTCAGGATCTTTATGTGGGAGCGGTGCGGGGCCCATCGAAACGGCGGCGTCCAGGCACGGCGACCGGAAAAATGCCGCCAGAACCTGGGTGGATTTGCCGTCGCGCGGGGACCGCTGCCTCGGACGGTCGCCGCCCGCTCACCGCCCGCTCACCACCCGCTCACCGTTCAGTCACCACTCGGTCACCGTGCGAAGGCCGCGGCCACCAGATCCATCACGCTCCGCCGGCAGTCGGCGTCGCTGAGCATCGCCGAGTCCGGATCCCCGTGCCGGTGCATCGCGAACCAGGCGATCGTCTCGACGATGAACCGCGCCGCCACCGGCACGTCCGGCACCGGCCGCAGCACCCCGGCGTCGATACGGGCCCTGAGATACCTGCCGAGCACCTCCAACAAGCCCCGGCGCGTCTCGATGTAATACCACTGCGTCATCTCGGGGAGGTCTTCGGAGCAGCGCGCGAACAGCTTCAGCGCGACGCTGTTGTCCTCGACGAAGCCGTAGAGCCCGTCGACGATCCGGGCCAGTTCGTCGCGCGCCTGCTCCGCCGATTCCGCGGGCGCCTCGGAGAGCACCTGGCTGACGCTGTCCAGGCCGCCGCGCGCGGCCGCCCAGACCTTCACCACCTCGACGATGCCCTCGGCCGGCGGCGCCACCACCGGCGTCGACAGCTTCGCGACGGCCTCCGGGTCCAGCACCCGGAGCAGCGCCAGATAGAGCAGCGCCTGCTTGCTGTCGGCGTAGGTGTAGACGGCACCGTGGCTCAGGCCGAGTTCGCGGGCCACGTCGGAGATGCCGGCCGGGCGGAACCCCTTGTCGAGGAAGACCCGCACGGCCGCGTCGGCCACTTCGGCCAGCGGCCGTGCCGGGAGTCTTCCTCGCATGGCTCGAACCTATGGTGACTGACTTGATCGGTCAACGAAGGACGGCAGCCGGCGCGGTCTAGCGAACCGCCGTCACCGGTGCCCCTTGCGCAGTCCGGCGATGAAGGCGGCGCCGTTAGGCGTGCCGACACCGGTGACCGTGTCGTACCCCTTCGCAATGACCTGCTGCCCCGCGCCGGGCACCGTCGCGCCGAAGACGTCCAGGCTGGGGCTCAGACCGTCGGCGGCCGGAGTGTAGGCGGCACGGTCCGGTTGCGGCGCGGCGGCCCCGACCGGCAGCACGTCGCGCAGTGCCGGACTGCCGGCGAGCCGATACAGCAGGGGGTTGATGAAGCCGAAGGGCGCGGCCTGGCCCTGCTGCGCGTCCGCGACCAGGGCCGCGACCAGCGGGGTCGCCAGGCTCGTGCCGGCGTTCGGCAGCGTCTGGTACGGCCCCGGCTCGGCGTCGGTTCCGGTCTGGATGAAGCCGACCATCATGCCGGTGTCCGGATCGCCGTCGGCCGCGATGTCGGGCGTCGCGCGGTTGACCACGGTCTTCTTGCCGACCTGGACCTGCGCCATCGACAGCGGGACGACTCCCTTCTGGTAGAAGGGCTGCCCGTAGACCAGGCTGGTGCCGCCGCCACCCCCGCTGATGCCCTCGTCGCTCCACGTGCCGCCGTCCAGCGAGGCGCTGTCGCTGGACCAGCCGGTCTCCAGGACCCGCTCGTTGTGCGCGCCGATCCCCAGGGTGGTGCCGCCGACGACGGTCGCGTACGGGTCGGAGCCGGTCATCGTGAGGCCGGGGGTGTCGCCGGAGGCGAAGTACATGCCGACGCCCTCGGCCGCGGCGCGCAGGTCGATCGCGTGCGCGACCTGCTCGGGCTCCATGCCGAGGGGGATCTGCCAGGAGTTGGAGACGATGGTGGCGCCGGGGTGGGCGCCGTCGCCGATCAGGACCGACAGCGTGGCGTCGAACAGGGACTGGTCCTGGTCTCCGCAGCCGCCGGCGACGACCATGAGCTGGTTCGCGTCGGGGGCGAGGGCGTAGACGGCCTCGGAGTCCATCTGGGCCTCGTCGTCGACGGCGGGGCCGGGCGCGGCGTCGGCGGGCGCGGCAACAGCCGCAGCGGCGTGGCGGGCCGGGGTGCCCTTCGCCGGAGCGGCGCAGCCGACTCCGCCCTCGATCTTCCGGAACTGCGAGCTGCGGGGCGCGAGGAGGTGGTTGTTCTTCGCGTACTCGGTCAGCGTCGCGAACATCGCGGTCGGCGACGCGTCCTCGGTCAGCGCGACGGTGACGCCCTTGCCGGTGTTCGCGGACGTCGCGCCATAGGCGGCGCGCATCTGGGCGGCGGAGTAGCCGCAGATCGGGAGGGAGGCCTTGGTCAAGCCCTTGTAAGCCGGCTGAAGGTTCTGGGTGTGCTGACCCCAGGACTGCGAGCAGGTCGGGGCGGCTTTCGACGTCGCCGCCGCCCTCGCCGCCGCCGAAGCCGAAGCCACCGCGTCCCCGCCGCCCAACCCGGTCACACCGAGCACGTCGGCCGCGAGCGAGGCCGGCACGGGCAGCTTCGTCACCGCACCGGTCGCCGAGACGAAGTCGTGCCCGCTGCTGACCCGGACCTGCTTCAGCCCCGCGTGCGTCAGCCAGTCCGTGACCGCCTTGATGTGCGCGGCCGAGGGACCGAAGCGCGCCGTATAAGCGTTCGGACTCAGATAGCGGCGATACCCGGCTCCGCCCGGCGTGGACGCCGCGTCGGCGAACGCCGCGGCACCGGCCAGATCCGGCGTCAGCCACACCTGCACGGTGACCGCGTCCGCCGGCGCACCGGCCGCCACGGCGCTGTCGGACGTCCCCAGCAGGGCGCCTCCTGCCGCGAGGGCGGTACAGCCGGCCAGGGCGGCAACCCGGCGTCGGGTAAGGACCTTGATCGCTTTTTCAGGACTCACATTTCGTACGACGCGGTACGCACCGTTCAGGTTGAGAGCGACCACCCAGACGGCTCAACACCGTTCACCCGCCGCGCCGCAGTGCCCCGCATCACATCAGCAAGCACCCGCTTGCAATTGCAAGCACCCGCGTGCCACCCTGAACACATGCCCCACAACCCCCTGGGAGCCCTCCCGATCGGACCGCTCGGCGAGTACATCCGCGAGCAGCGCCGCAACGCGCAGTACTCCGTGCGGCAGCTGGCGCAGGCGGCCGGGGTGTCGAATCCCTACCTCAGCCAGATCGAGCGGGGTCTGCGCAAGCCCAGCGCGGAGATCCTGCAGCAGCTCGCGAAGGCGCTGCGGATCTCGGCCGAGACGCTGTACGTGCGGGCCGGGCTGCTGGACGGCGGCGCCGACGTCGACGAGGACGCGGCGACCGACGGGCACGGGGTACGGGCCGCCGTGGCGGAGGATCCCTGGCTCAACGCGCGGCAGAAGCGCGCGCTGCTGGACATCTACGAGGCCTTCCGCATAGAGAGCGCGGCGGCGGAGCAGGCCGTTCCGGCCCCCCAGGACGACGACAGCGACGAGACCATCCACAGCCCGGTGACATCCGGGCCCACCGAGCAGTGAAATCGGAGAGTCACCCATGAACCTCGTGGACAACGCCCGCAAGACCGTGACGACCACCGTCAGCAACCCCAAGCCCCTGTACTTCGCCGCCGGTGTCGGCGACGCCGCCGTGGCCGCGCTCAAGGACGCCCCGGCGCTGCTGACCGAGGCCGGCTCCAAGGCCGGCGACGTCGCGACCTCCGTGGCCGGCCGGGTGGCCGGGGTGGCCGAGACCGTGCAGTCGAAGATCGCGCTGGGCCAGCTGCAGGACGACGCCAAGGCGCTGCGCGGGCGCATCTCCGAGCCGGACCTGCGGGCCGCGCGGGAGAAGGCCCAGACCCTGCTGCTGATGCAGGTCGGCCGGGCCCTGGAAGTCGCGGGCAAGGCCGTGGAGACCTACGACGGCTACTCCGAGCGCGGCAAGGCCGTCGTGGAGCGGGTGCTGGCCGGCCGGGCCACCGACGTCGAGGTGGTCGTGGTCCAGGACAGCCCGGACGCCGGGCCGGCGCGGGCCGAGTCGGTCGTGGTGATCGAGCAGGACGAGCCGAAGACCGAGACCCCGAAGACCGAGGCTCCCGAGTCCCCGGCCCCGACCGCCGCCAAGCCCGCCGAGGCGCCGAAGCCCGCCGCCGAGCAGCCCAAGGCTAAGGGCACCTCGACCACCGCCAAGAAGGCCGCGCCGCGCCGGGGCGCCAACGGCTCCGCCGCCAAGAAGACCGGCGAGAGCTGAGCCGACAAGCCGGCGAGAGCCGACAGATCGGCGAAAGCCACAGCCGATCGTTGGTAGATCGCGAGGAGACTGGGAACGAGTCTGTCGGTCGCGTACGTTGAACGTAACGACCGGCAGGCACTCCCAGCCCCGAATGTAGAAGGAGGACGGCGACATGATCGGCTCCGCACTGCGCGACGGCCTTTCCAGCTTCCTCGCCATCATCTCCCTGGCCGTGCTGGTCGGGCAGATCGTCGTCCTGGTCGACGCCGCCATGCGGCGCGAGGACGCCTACCGCGCCGCCGGCAAGCTCACCAAGCCGGGATGGCTCATCATCCTCACCGTGGCGATCGCCGCGAACCTGCTCCTGGGCCTGCTGTTCACCATCGTCGGCGTGGTCGTCGCGATGGTCTACTGGGTGGAGGTCCGCCCGGCCCTGAAGGAGGTCTCCGGCCCCAAGCGCAAGAGCGGGAGCAACCAGGGGCCCTCCGGCCGCTGGTGAGGACCCTGACGCTGCCCTACGCCGGCCCGGCCGGCGGCGGGACCGTCGAATACGCGCTCGCCGGAAGCCCCACACCGCCGGCCACCCTGTTCCTGCACGGCCTGGCCGGCTCCATCGAGGACACCCGTCCGCTGGCCTCCGGCGTGCCCGGGCGCAAAGTCTTCGCGCACCTGCCCGGCCACGGCGGCTCCACCGGCCCGGACCCGCTCGGGTACGACACCCTCGCCGCGGCCGCGCTGGCCGTCGCCGACCACGAGCACGCCACCGCGGCGCTCGGCGTCTCACTCGGCGCGGCGACCCTGCTGCGGGTGCTGAGCCGGACGCCCGACCGCTTCGAGCGGGTGGTGCTGTACCTGCCGGCGGTCGCGGACGTCCCGCGCAAGCCCGAGGCCGTCGCGCCGCATCGCGACCTCGCCGAGCGACTCGCCGCCGCCGACGCGCCGGGGGTCGCCGACGCCCTGCTCCGCACCCAGCCGCTCGCGGTCCGCGACGCGGCGATCGCCCGCGACTGGGCCGAGCGCCGCGCCAAGGAGCTGATCGCCGAGGGCGGGGATCCCGGACGCTGGCTGCCGCTCGCCGAGGCCGTGCCGCTGGAGCCGCAGGACCTGGAGCGGCTGCGCGCGGTCCGGATCCCGGTCCTCGTGGTCGCCCAGGAGGGCGATCCGGCGCACCCCGTCTCGGCGGCGCGCAGAGTGGCCGACGCGCTTCCGACGGCCCGCCTGACAGTCTTCGACCAGGCGGGTGCGCTCTGGGGTCACCGGGCCGGACTCAGGGATCTCCTCACCGAATTCCTCACCCCGATCGGGAACCTTCCGCGCTGATATACGTTCGGTAACACACCGGCCTCGACCTGCGATTTCTTTTCTCAGGGTTTTCTCACAGGGGTCTCAGCGAATCCGTGGGCCGCGCGGGCCATAGTGGTCTCACCCCCGAAAAACCCGGGAGAGCCCGACTCCCGGACGGTGTGGCTGCTGACGAGACGGCCATGCTGGGCCCCGGTCCTTTGGGACCGGGGCGTCGGGTCAACTCGCAGGACCCTCTGGGCTGTGTTCGCTTCAAGTCTGTGGGATCGGTGTGGGGGCGCCGCTAGCGGCGTCGTGTGTGTGTGGGATGCAAGACCCGGACGCCCGTCCGGTGAGGCCGCTCAGCCCTCCTCCCTGAGCAGCGGCCACACCGGTCGGGCGGTTCGGTTTTTCCGGGCATCTTTAAAGCGCGCTTAACGAGCACCTGCTCCAATGTCACCACGCGTCGCGGCGCGGGCGGGCCTGGGACGGCCCCCGCCGCGGCGCGCCGAGGGCCGAGCGCAGGCCGGCGCCGGCCCCGGACGTGCATTCACCGCTCAGACCTGCCGAGCCCGCCGCGCCCCTGCCGGACTCTCCTCCGGCGTCGCCAGATGCCCTTGCGTCAGCAGCTTCAGCGCTTCCAGCAGCACCGGCCGCATCTCCTCCGGCAGCGCCCCGATCGCCTCGGCGTGCACCCGGTCCACGATCTCCTGGGTCCGCTTCGCCATCGCGGCGCCGGCGTCGGTGACCGCGATGACGCGGGCCCGGCGGTCCGTGGCGGCGGGGCGGCGTTCGGCCAGGCCGGCCTTCTCCAGGGCGTCGACCGTGACCACCATCGTGGTCTTGTCCATGTCGCCGATCTCCGCGATCTGGATCTGGGTCCGCTCCTCCTCCAGCGCCTTGACCAGCACACAGTGCATGCGCGCGGTCATGCCGACCTCGGCCAGGGCCGCGGCCATCTTGGTGCGCAGGACGTGCGAGGTGTGGTCCAGCAGGAAGGACAGGTCGGGGGACGTGCACGCGACGGCTTCGGCGCGCGCCGGGGCCAGGGAGGTCATGGGGGCAGTCTACTCCGAGACAACTCCAGGAGTAGATCTTCCTGTAAAAGATTGTCTGCTTCAAAACTATCCGCTACGGTCATTCACATGTCCTCCGCAGACTCCACAGCCCGCCGTGCGGGCTCCCCGCGCCTGGCGCTCCTGGTCATCGCCGCCAGCGCCCTGATGGCCGTCCTCGACGGCAGCATCGTCACGGTCGCGATGCCCTCCATCCAGTCCCGCCTCGGCTTCTCCCCGGCCGGCCTGAGCTGGGTGGTCAACGGCTACCAGCTCGCCTTCGGCGGCCTGCTCCTGCTGGCCGGCCGGCTCGGCGACCTGCTGGGCCGCAAGCGCGTCTTCCTGGCCGGCACCGCGCTCTTCCTCGCGGCCTCGGCCGCGGCCGGTGCCGCGACCTCGCCGGCGATGCTGGTCGCGGCGCGGGTCGCGCAGGGGGTCGGGGGCGCGGCGTCCTCGGCGGTGAGCCTGGGGATCCTGGTCACGCTGTTCACCGAGCCGCGCGAGCGGGCCAAGGCGCTCGGCGTCTTCGCCTTCACCGGGGCCGCCGGGGCCTCGATCAGCCAGGTGCTCGGCGGGGTGCTGACCGACGCGCTGAGCTGGCACTGGATCTTCCTGATCAACATCCCGATCGGCCTGCTGACGCTGGCCGCCGCGGTCAGGGCGGTCCCGGCCGACCGGGGCTTGGGGCTGCGGGCCGGCGTCGACCTGATCGGCGCCCTGCTCGTCACCGGCGGCCTGATGCTCGCCATCCACACCGTGATCGGCACCGCCGACCACGGCTGGGGCTCGGCGCGCACGCTGGGCCCGGCCGCCCTGTCCGCGCTGCTGCTCGCCGGGTTCTTCGTCCGCCAGGCCACCGCCGCCGACCCGCTGATGCCGCTGCGGATCCTGCGCTCACGCGCCGTCGCCGGCGCGAACGCGGTGCAGATGCTGATGATCGCGGCGATGTTCGCCTTCCAGATCATCGTGGCCCTGGACATGCAGAAGGTCCTGGGCTACGACGCCACCCAGACCGGCCTGGCGATGCTCCCGGCGGCAGTGGCGATCGGCGGCGTGGCGCTGGGCGCCTCGGCGCGCCTGATCGCCAGGTTCGGGGCCCGCAGCGTCCTGATCACCGGCCTGGTGATGCTCACCGGTGCGCTGGCCCTGCTGCTCCGCATGCCGACGCACCCGAACTACGTCCGCGACCTGCTGCCCACGATGCTGCTGATCGCCGGCGGCGGCCTGGCGATGCCCGCGACGGCCGGGCTGGGCATGTCCGGCGCCCGCGAGGAGGACGCCGGCCTGGTATCCGGGCTCTACAACACCACGGCGCAGGTCGGGGCGGCCACCGGCGCGGCGGTGCTGTCCACGCTGGCCGCCGGCCGCACCGCCCGTCTGCTGCACACCGGCCACAGCCCTGCGCAGGCCCTGAGCGGCGGCTACCACGTGGCCTTCGCGATCGGCGTCGGGCTGTTGGCGGCGGCGCTGGTGATCGCGGTGTTCGTGCTGCGCGGCGCCGGTACCGGCGGCCCGGACGACTCAGCCCTCGGCGCCGGCCCCGGCCTCGAATCCGACTCCGGTCTCGCGTCCGACCCCGGCCTCGAACCCAGCCTGGACCTCGCGCCGACCGTCTAGCCCGCGCAGCCCGAGCAATCCGCTGAACAGGCAGTACCCGGCGAACGCCGCGGCCGCCTCGATCACCGCGGCCGGGTAGTCGACATCGCCCTTCAGCAGATCCGGCGCCTTCAAGGCGATCCCCGCCGCCACCGAGATCGTCACCGCCGACCGCCACGGATGCCGCCGCATCTCGAGCCAGCTCATCAAGCGCGGCATCCGGACGGCGGCCGCCGTCCAGACCCGGCTCACCTGCTCGAAGACCCGGGTGCTCCACATCCACCGCGAAGCCAGCGCCTCGCAGCAGTCGGCGATCACGTCGAGCGTGGAGTCTCCCCCGGCAACCGTGTCGACCCGCAGCAGGGCCCGGACACTGAAGACCACCGCGACCGGTACCGCGAGAGCCACCAGCGCCGAGGCCGCCCCCACCATCCACGCGGAATGCGCGACGTTCCCAGCCGCGACCACGGCGATCGGCGCCAACGCCAGGACCGCCGCGGCCTGCGCCCGGACCGTCGTCCCCAGCGTCCGCGGGGCTCGGCCGAGCAGCCGCGGCGCGATCACGGTGAGCAGGAACGCCGTCCCCGCGCACATCCCCGCCACTTGGCCGAGCAGCACCGGGACGCCGTAGTACACAGCCTGATCCGGCCACGGCACCGCCGGCGCCCCGCCCCGGTTCGCCAGCCCGGCGGCGCCGACCGCCGCGACCACACACGCCACCAGCGCCCACGCCGCGGCGCGCGCACTGTGCAGCGCGCTGTCCCGGTTGAACTCCGCGGCCAGCTCTTCCGGCGCGCCGAAGCGCGCAGCCGCCCGGCGCGCCGCGGCCTGCGGCGTGTACCCGGCCGCTTCCTCCTCGGCAGCCAGATCGGCCAGATGCGCCGCGACCTCGCTGACGATCCGCCGGCGCCCCCGCGTCCCGACTCGCAGCCGCCACGCCAGATCGTCGACGTAGCCCTCGATCGACCGGTAGTACGTCATCACGCCACCGCCGGACCCGCGTCGGCGCGGCCGCCGGTGTCGCCGCCGCCGAACACCCGCTCCACCGCCGCCGAGAACGACCGCCACTCGCTGCGCCGCTCCTCGGCGGCGCGCCGGCCCGAGGCCGTCAGGCTGTAGACCCGCCGCCGGCGTCCGCCGACCTCGGACCAGCCGCTGGCGACCAGCCCGGCCCGCTCCAGCCGGTGCAGCGCCGGGTACACCGAGCCCTCGGGCAGGTCGAAGACCCCGCCGCTGCGGTCGCGCAGCGCCTCGATGAGTCCGTAGCCGTGCGACGGCCCGGTGGCGAGCACCGCCAGCACCAGACCGTCGAGGTGCCCGCGCATCATGTCCTGACTCATACCTAGGAAGCCTAGGCTTAGATGGCCTCGGTATCAAGACGGATCCGCCCGGGATTTCCCCGCCGGACTGTCGATTCCGGCGCGCGCCGTCCGACGCTCTCGGAGAGGCTGGACCGACCAGCCCCAACGCGAGGAGCGACCACCATGCCGAAGTTCATGGTCTTCATGCCGGGCAACGCCGACTCCGAGGCCGGCGTCATGCCGCCGACCGACCTGTTCGAGGTGATGAGCGCGTACAACGACCAGCTCGCCAAGGCCGGCGTGCTGCTGGCCGCAGAAGGGCTGAAGCCGACGTCGGCCGCCGCGAAGGTGCGGTTCGACGACACCGAGCGGCGCACCGTCATCGACGGGCCGTTCACCGAGGCGAAGGAGATCGTCGCCGGCTACTGGCTGCTGGAGGCCTCCTCGCTCCAGGAGGCGCTGGAGTGGGTGAAGCGCGCGCCGCTCGGCGGCGGCCTGACGCTGGAGGTGCGGCCCGTCGCCTCGATGGACGACCTCGGGCCGGAGTTCACGCCGGAGCTGCGCGAGGCCGAACAGGAGCTGCGGAGCCGGCTCGACCAGTGAGTCGGCGCGGGCTGCCAGACTGAGGGGATGACGGACGCGACCTCGACCGCCGCGACGGCCGGGACCCCCGCGACCGCCACGGCCGCCACGACCGCAGCAACCGTCGAGGCGGTCTGGCGTCTGGAGGCCGCCAGGGTGGTGGCCACCCTGGCCCGCTACACCGGCGACCTCGGTCTGGCCGAGGAGCTGGCCCAGGACGCGCTGGTCGCGGCGCTCGAGCAGTGGCCGGCCGAGGGGGTGCCGGCCCGGCCCGGGGCCTGGCTGACCGCGGTCGGCAGGCGGCGCGCCGTGGACCAGTTCCGGCGCGCCGAGACGCTGCGCCGCAAAATCGGCGAGCTCGGCCGCGAGCTGGAGATCGACGCCGCCACGGCCGCCACTGCCGACACCGACGCGGCGCTGGACGCGGTGGACGCCGAGGCCTCCGGCACCGCCATCGACGACGACCTCCTGCGCCTGGTCTTCACCGCCTGCCACCCGGTGCTGTCCGCCGAGGCCCGCGTCGCGCTCGCGCTGCGCGTCCTCGGCGGCCTGAGCACCGCCGAGATCGCCCGCGCGTTCCTGCTGTCGCAGGCCTCGGCGGCGCAGCGGATCGTGCGGGCCAAGCGCGCGCTGGCCGATGCCGGCGTGCTGTTCGAGGTCCCCGACGGCCCCGAGCGGCGGCGGCGCCTGGCCTCGGTGCTGGAGGTGGTGTACCTGATCTTCAACGAGGGCTACTCGGCCACCGCTGGCGACGACTGGCTGCGCGCCGACCTGTGCGGAGAAGCCCTGCGGCTGGGACGCGTACTGGCCGGGCTGATGCCGGCCGAGCCGGAAGTGCACGCGCTGGTGGCGCTGATGGAGATCCAGGACTCGCGGCTGCGCGCCCGGACCGGACCCGACGGGGAGCCGGTGCTGCTGCTGGACCAGGACCGTGCGAAGTGGGACCGGCAGCAGATCGAGCGGGGGCTGGCGGCGCTGGTGCGCGCCGACCAGGCGTACGCGGCAGACGTCTCCCGGAATCCCGATGCCGAACCGGGCACCTACCACCTCCAGGCCGCCCTCGCCGCCTGCCATGCCCGGGCCCGGTCCGCCGAGGACACCGACTGGCAGCTGATCGCCGGTCTCTACGGCCGCCTGGTCCGGCAGACCCGCTCCCCGGTCGTGGAGCTGAACCGCGCCGTCGCGGTCGGCATGGCCCAGGGCCCGGCCGCCGGCCTGGCCATCACGGACACGCTCACCGGCCTGCGCGCCATGCGGAACTACCACCTGCTGCCCAGCGTGCGCGGCGACCTGCTGGTCCGCCTCGGCCGCCGCGCCGAGGCCCGGGCCGAGTTCGAGCGCGCGGCCGGGCTCACCGCCAACACGCGGGAGCGCGCGCTGCTGCTGGCGCGCGCCGCCGCGTGCGGGGACTGACTCAGCCCACTTGCTCAGGCCCACGACATCCGAACCAAGTCGGCGAAGTGGTGGGTGTGGGGCGGCTGACGGTCTCCCTCTGGAGAAAGGCTTCTAGGGCTGCTCGGGCCAATGCCTCCCGAGCGGCTCTTTGCTTTGCAGAAGCGGGTCCGTGATGCCGTCCCAGCACGCCAGCGCTGCGCTGTCCCAGCCGGCCAGTTCCGCGCCGGCTTCATAGGCGGACTCGTAGAACGCCAGCGCACAGCCCACAGGATCGTCTGACTTACGAGCCTGGTCATAGGAGTAGTACGCGGTATGACTCCCCCGCGCCACGACCCAACGGGCTGGATCGGGCCGCAGTGCCTTCTCCTCGATGCCCTTTGGCTCGGGATACGTATAGGAATAGAACGTCGGCTCGGGGGTGTCGGGGTCGCCGAACCAGAACCCGGAGCTGATCTGCTCCCGGGAGTAGGACTCGCGGGTCGCCTCGTCCATGCCTTCGGCGGTCGGGATCTGGCGCGGCGAATAGCGCTGGGTCGCGATGTCGAAGGTGTGCCAGTACACCTGGACCGGACTGACCTTGCCGGAGAACGCCGCGCTGAACTCCTCCAGGACGCGTCCCACCTGGCTGTAGACCTTGAAGGCGCGGTGCGCGTGTTCGGGCACGTAGATCTTGTGCTCGGTGTCCTCCGCGAAGGGACGCTCCTTGTCGGGCAGGTCGTACGGATACGGGTGCGCGATGTGCGGATCGATGTCCAGCGCACGCAGCGCGTCCTGGGTCTGCGCGTAGAACGACGCCACGGTCTGGTCGGCCAGCGGGACCAGTGCCTGGCCGCCGTGGTCGGTGTCGATGCGCAGGACGTGGTCGAAGAAGTCGAATTCGCAAGTGAACAGCGGCCCCGACCGCGCGGTGCCGAGCTCGACGGTGGACCAGCCGCGCGGCCGGTCACGCAGCGTTATGTGCCACCAGTGATTACGCCGGATCCCCCGCGCGAGAGCGAGCTTGCCGACGATCTGTAGGTAACGGTGCAGAGTTTCCCTCGTAGGACGCCACTCCTCATAAGGAATGGCGGGGAGGACTTCCGACTCGGTCATGTCCGCGAGCCTAAGCGCGAAACCGGCCGAGCGCCCGTCATGCCTCCCCGCCCGGGACTCAGATCAGCGAGCGCACCGCGCCGACCGGGTGCCCGCCGCCCAGCAGCGGCGACTCGGCGTACCGGCTGAGCACCGGGGCCTCGACCCCGAGCCGGCGCAGCGCCGCGACCAGCACCGGGCCCACCGCACGGCGCTCAAGGTCGCCGTCGCCGACCTTCAGGGCGATCGCCCGGCCGTCGGGCAGCGCCACCGCCTGGACGCCCTCCGCGCCGCCCTTGGCCAGCAGGCCGGGGACGCCGGCCATCAGGTCGGTGTCGAGACGGTCGGTGCCGGAGACGTACTCGGGGTGGGCGCGCATCGCGTCGGCGACGCGGCGCTCGGGGGCGGCCGGCGCGGCCAGGACAGCGGCGCGGAAAGCGCGGGCCAGACCGGTCAGGGAGATGCCATACAGCGGGGCGCCGCAGCCGTCGACAGCGTCGTGGCGGACCGGCTCGCCGGACAGCCGCTCGACTGCGGCGCGGGAGGCGCGCTGCATCGGGTGGTCCGGGGCCAGGTAGTCCTTGGTCGGCCAGCGGTTGACCACACAGGTGGCGAGCATCGAGGCGTGCTTGCCGGAGCAGTTCATCGTGATGCGCTGCCGGCCGCCGCCGGCCCGGACCAGGGCCAGCTTCGCCTGCTCGGCCAGCGGCCAGTCCGGCGGGCAGGCCAGGGCCTGCTCGTCCAGCCCCGCGCCGGCCAGGATCCTGCGCACGCCCTCCAGGTGGAAGGGTTCACCGGCGTGCGAGGCGGCGGCCAGCGCCAGGAGTTCGCCGGTCAGGTCCAGACCGCTCTCCAGCATCGCCACCGCCTGCATCGGTTTGTTGCTGGAGCGCGGCATCATCACCGCTTCCACGTCGCCGTAGGCGAACTCGACGCTGCCGTCGGCGGCCAGGGCCACCAGGCGGCCGTCGTGCCACCCCTCGGTGAACCCGGAACGGACTATCTCGGCGAGGGGGACGACTCCCTGTGCGGTCATGTGCGGTGTTACTCCATCTTCTGCTCCTCATTGAGCAGATCGTCGACGGTTGCCTGCCCCTCACGGTAGCGGCGTGCCAGCTCCGCCGCGAACCGGTCGATCACCGCCTGCGCGATGCGCCGGTACTCGGAGACCTCCCGTTCATAGGCCTTGAGCGTCAAGCGCGCCTCGGCCAACTGCGCGTCGGACAGGTCCAGGACGATCGCCGGCCCCGCCGCGTCGATCCGCTCTTCCATCTGCGAGCGGTACTCCCCCGGATCCGGATCCGGGACGATGTCCATATGACGCGGCGAGCGGGCGTTGGCCGGCGGGTCGTCGGCGAGGATCGCGGCCAGCGACTGCACCAGCGGCTCGGCCGACCCCGCGGCGCGCCGCCGCAACTCGGCATCGATTATGTCGATCCGGCCGTGTAAGACCCGGCGGAGGTAGGAGAGTTCGGTCTCCTCGCGCAGCGCGTCCCCGCGCTCGCGCCGGATGGCCGCGACTTCGAGGGCCTCGACCTCCGCGTCCGGCCGCCGGGCGGCGGTCAGGACGCGGTCGAGTCTGGTGGCGTGGGTGCCCATAACAGCATCGTTCCATGCAGGGGAATAGTGCGGATCGAGGTTGGGCGTATCGCCACCCGATCGCGACGGCGCGTCGCGGGTCCGGATGCGGTCTTCGGACTTGTCAGACGGGCCGCGCCGCGCTTCGGGGCCGGAGTGGCCGGCCGCCGAAACTCGCAGGGCCAGCTACTCCGCGGGCCGACTACTCCGCTCCGCAGTGCCGCCCTACCGCGCCGCGCGGAACGCCGGCCGCCGGTTCGCCCCGGCATCCGGCGCCACCACGACCTCCTGCGCCGCCGGGATCCCGTCCGCCAGCAGCTGGTCCTCGACCGGCGTGGTCCGCTTCACCACCGCCAGCGCCACGTGCCCGAGCTCGTAGTGCCGCGCCGCGGACGTCACCCGCCCCACCACGCGCCCGTCGGCGGTGGTGACGTCGGCCCCGTGCGCGGGCAGGCGCTCGGGCGTCCCGTCCAGGTGCAGGAACACCAGGCGGCGCGGCGGGTGGCCGAGGTTGTCCACCCGCGCGACCGTCTCCTGGCCGCGGTAGCAGCCCTTGTTCAGGTGCACCGCGCCCGGGTGGCCCTCGGTGGCGATCCAGTCGATCTCGTGCGGGATGGTGCGATCGTCGGTCTCCAGGCCCACGCGCGGGCGGTGGGCGGCGATCCGGAGCGCCTCGTGGGCCCACATGCCGGCGGGCTCGCCCGCGCCGCCGTCCTGGACGAAGCCGGCCAGGCGCTCGCGGGGCAGGAACAGCTCGTGGCCCAGCTCCACCTCGCGGGCCGGCACGCCCTCGGGCACCGGACCGGTGGTGAGGACCACCGCGTAGGCGTCCGTCACGTCCTCCGGCTCGACGCGCATCATGAAGCGCATCTTCTGCAGGAACGCCAGCACCTCCGGCGCGGTGCCCGGTTCCACGTGGAACCACGTCGCCTCGCCGTCGTCCACCAGGTACAGCGCGTGCTCGACGCGCCCCTGCGGCGACAGGATCAGCGCCTCGACCGCCACCCCCGGCTTCAGCGCCTCCAGGTGCTGGCTGGTGAACGAGTGCAGCCACGTCAGCCGGTCCGGGCCGGACACCCGCAGCACACCGCGGTGCGACAGGTCCACGAAGCCGCGGTGTTCCTCGGCCAGCCTGCGCTGCTCACCGTGCGGATCGCCGTAGTGCGCGGCGACGCCGGCGTCCGGCGGGTCGGCCGGGACGGCGGACGGGAGGTTCAGCAGAGGGCTCGTCATGGCTTCAGTCTCTCCTATCGCAAAGCGCCTGTTACGCTGCCGGGGCTCAATCCGGTGTAACGCGCAGGGCGGGGAAATCCATGGCACGGCGGACTCGAACCGTGTGGGCGGCGAGCGCCGCCCTGGCGGTGGTCGCCTCGCTGGCGGTCAGCGGGCTCGCCTCGGCAAAGGACCACCCGGGCCACGGCGCGGCGGCCGCCAAGGCGCTGGTCAGCCCGCACAGCACGAGCAGCACGAGCAGCACGAGCGGCACGAGCCCTGGCGCCACGCCGCCGCCCACCACCGCCACCAGCACGGACAGCTCCATCAGCTACGCCGACCTCGACGCGTTCGCGGCCGGGCATTCCGCGGCGCTGAAGAGCAAGAACCGCGCGGGCTTCGTCTCGATCGTCGACCCCGGGCACCCGGACCTGGTCACCAGCCAGGGCCAGCTGTACGACAACCTCCAGAAGATCCCGTTCACCACCGCCAAGTACGCGGTGACCATGGTGGACGAGAGCACACCCGCCCAGGGCGGGACTTCCACCGCGACGGTCACCGTGGCGTTCGACCACCAGATCACCGGCGTGGACAGCGTCCCGGTCGAGGAACGCTACAAGTGGACCGTGCAGCGCACCGGCCTGAACGGGACCCTGGAGGTCACCGCGATAGCCGGCGCCACCTCCGAGCACAACTACCCGGCTCCGTGGGACGACGTGGCCGGCCTCACCGTGCTCACCCGGCCGAAGGTCGTGATCATGGCGGACGACACCTCGGCGTCCTTCGCCAAGAGCCACGCCGACGCCATGGAGCGGGACGCGGAGTACGACTTCGCCCACTGGAGCGGCGGCTCCGGCAGCGCACCTGGTTTCGCGGTGTTCCTCACCGCGGACCGGTCCCGGTACGAGGGCATATACAGCCAGAACCGTGCCGAGTCCGTCGGCGTCACGGTGCCGATAGCCGCTGCGGGGAAAGACGACGGGTTCTACCCGAGCTCCCGTATAGCGGTCGACACCACGCAGTACAAGAACGTCGACCCCGCCGACGCCGACATAGTGTTCAAGCACGAGATGGCGCACGCGATGATCGGTCCGTTCGAGGACCAGAGCGCGAGCTCCGGACAGGACCACCTGTGGGTCATAGAGGGGTTCGCGGAGTGGGAATCGCAGAGGATGTACTCCACAGAGGAACTCCTCTATGACGGCGAGACTCTGCACACCTACCTAGGCAAGCACGGAGTCCCCCATGCGTTGCCCACAGACAGCGACGTGTACAGCTCGAACTCTGATACGTCCGCGCTGGGGTACTTCTACTCGCATATGGCGATCCGCTATATGGCCGACGAGTACGGAGCGGACAAGGTCGACCAGTTCGTCTTGGCCGTCTACAAGCACGCGACCGGATCGACGTGCGTCGACGACGCGATGAAGAGCGTCCTGGGTATCACCACGGATCAGTTCACCCAGGGCTTCGCCAAGTGGCTGCACAGCTCTGTGTGAATACCCAAGACTTGTATGAGTGCTTGAAGTCGGTGTGAACGTTTAAGAAGCCTCGTTCTGCTCCCGGCCCCGGCATTCGGAACACGTCCCGAACACGGCCAGGTGCCGCACGTCCGTCTGGAAGCCGTAGTCCTCCATCAGCCGCTGCACCAGCGGCTCGGCCGCGGAGTCGGCGGCCTCGAGGATCCGCCCGCAGCCGCGGCACACCAGGTGCACATGCGCCGGCTGGTCGGCGGTGTGGTAGATCTGCGCACCGTGTCCGAGATGCGTGTGCGTGACCAGCCCGAGCTCCTCCAGGAGCTCCAGGGTGCGGTACACGGTCGACAGGTTCACGCCGCGGGCGGTGCGGCGGACCTCCTCGCAGATGGCGTCCGGAGTGGCATGGTCCAGAGAGGCCACGGCCTGCAGGACGAACTGGCGCTGCGGCGTGAGGCGGTAGCCCTTCGCGCGCAGCTCCTTCGTCAGGTCCGTGGGCGCGGTTTCCATACCACCACTATCCCACCGGTGGGGGACAGCGGTCGCCACCGTTCATATGCCGAAGCTGTTCCTGGGCGTCACTTGACCGGCTTGAGCTGGGCCGAGAGATGCGACTGCATGGGCTGGCCCATGGCCGCCATGTCGAACGCCCAGAGCAGATCGCCCTTCACCAGGCCGTAGAGGCGGTGTCCGGCGGTGTACTCCTTGGCGGTCTCGGTGCGCGCGACCACGTCGGTGCGCAGTTCGACCTTCGCGCTGTCGGCCTCGCCGACCCAGATCTCGGCGAAGCCGGTCGGGTGCGACAGGACCACTTCGAGGAGGGTGCGGGTGGTGCCCGCGGTGCCGTTCTCCTCGGTGCGCTCCTGCGGGCGCCAGAAGCCCGACTCGGTCGCCAGCGGCCGGACCTGGTTGCCGTCCTCGTCGAGCAGCCAGGACCGCGACTCGTACTTCAGGAAGGGCTTGTCCGGCGTGTAGGAGAACACGACCTCCTGCCCGAAGTTGAACGACTCGATGGTCGGGTACCCCCCGACCCCCGCGCCGGCCCAGGTGCCCAGCAGGAACGCCAGCGGCACACAGTTCGGGTGCAGGTCGGAGGGGATCTCCAGCGGCATCAGTTCTGGCCCTTGAACAGCCGCAGCACCGTGAAGGACGCGAACCACACGACGGCGAGGGCCACCAGGACCAGGAGGATGTCGAAAAGGGTCTGGACGCTCATGGTGGGGAGTTTATCGGAGCCGGTGGGGAGGTGTTCGGTGAGCTGGGTCTCTTCGGGGCACGCGTCGCGCGGCGCCCGCGCCGGCCGCCGTCCGACCATGACGGCGCCCGCTCCCCGGTCCCGGAGGACCGGGGAGCGGGCGCTCCCCTCATACGCTCGTCCGCTCAGCGAATAAGCGGCTCAGCGGCTCAGACCGCGAGCGCGACCTCGGCGACCTCGCCCAGCGTCGCCTCGACCGAGGCGTCCACGCTGCCCCCGGGCACCAGCGCGCGCACCGTCCAGGTGCCCGGCGCCGCGAAGAACCGGAACCCGCCCTCGGGGCTGGTCGGCACCTCGGCGGTGAACTCGCCGGTGCTGTCCAGCAGCCGCACGTACCCGGTCACCGGCGCGCCGTCCTTGCTGACCGCGCCCTGGATGACAGTTTCCTTCGCCACGTCCACTCCTTCGATGCTGAATCCGCCGGCGGGAGCGCCGCACGAGGCCGTCACTGCTGGCCGCCCTCGGGCGAGCCGGGGTTGGAGCCGAGCGAGACCGGCACGCCGACCAGCGAGCCGTACTCGGTCCACGAACCGTCGTAGTTCTTCACGTTGGGCTGGCCCAGCAGCTCGTGCAGGACGAACCAGGTGTGCGCCGAGCGCTCGCCGATGCGGCAGTAGGCGATGGTGTCCTTGGACAGGTCCACGCCCTCGCCCTCGTACAGCGCGGTCAGGTCCGCGTCGGACTTGAACGTGCCGTCGTCGTTGGCCGCCTTGGACCACGGGATGTTGCGCGCGGTCGGCACGTGGCCGGGACGCTGCGACTGCTCCTGCGGCAGGTGGGCCGGGGCCAGCAGCTTGCCGGAGTACTCGTCGGGGCTGCGCACGTCGACCAGGTTGTCGGTGCCGATCGCGGCCACGACGTCGTCGCGGTAGGCGCGGATCGCCTGGTCCTGGGGCTGCGCGGTGTAGGTCGTGGCCTCGCGGGTCGGCTGCTCGACGACCAGCTCGCGGGAGTCCAGCTCCCACTTCTTACGGCCGCCGTCGAGGAGCTTCACGTCGCCGTGGCCGTAGAGCTTGAAGTACCAGTACGCGTAGGAGGCGAACCAGTTGTTGTTGCCGCCGTAGAGCACCACGGTGTCGTCGTTGGCGATGCCGCGCTCGGACAGCAGCGCCTCGAACTGCTCCTGGTTCACGAAGTCCCGGCGGACCGGGTCCTGCAGGTCGCGCTTCCAGTCGATCCGGATGGCGTTGCGGATGTGGTTCTTGTCGTAGGCGGCTGTGTCCTCGTCGACCTCGACGAGGACGACCTTCGGGTCGTCCAGGTGCGCCTGGACCCAGTCGGCGTCGACCAGGACGTCGTTGCGACTCATGGGAGTCCTCCGGATGGTTCGGGGTTCGGAACGGAGCGGGGGTGCGGCCACGGAAACGGTTGTTCCAGTACCGCGGGCACGCGGAAGCACGTGGGTGTCTTGCTTGGGTCCGCGCTGAGGCAGAGGGTGGCCCGTCCTACAGTGATCGGGCGTCGCGTCCCCGGAAGAACGGGGTCACGGAAAGCAGCCGGCCCTCCGGGGTCAGCGCATTCGACACAGGCAGGCGGCGACGCGGCACAGGTCGACTGCGCGTCGCTTGGTGAAGTCCGCCTGCTGCTTCATGTCACCGACTCTAGAGACCCCTTTGGGCGGTGTCACGCACGTACCGCACTATGAGACGCCGGTCTTACGTTTTGTACGCCTGGCTGGTCAGCCCGCGCTCAGGAGTCCATCGGCACGGTGATGTCGTAGGCGCCGTAGCCGACGACCCGCACCTCGAAGTGGTCGATCTGCCCGGCCGGCAGCGCGGTCGAGGCGGGGATGTCGATCGGCTTGCCGGCCACCGACTTCCAGTTCGACAGCTGGATCGCGTCGTGGTTCTTGTCGTAGACGTACAGCGTGCAGGTCAGCCCGTCCGGCGTCCCGCTCATCTTCGCGGTGACCGAGGTGCCCCAGCTGTGGTCCTGGTAGGAGATCTGCGCGGTCACGCCGCTCTGCGTCACCGCGGGCAGCACCTCGGCGTTCGTGGAGCCGCTCGAGGAGGTCCCGCCGTGCCCGGCCCAGAACCCGCCGACGACCAGCACCAGGGCGGCGGCTCCGCCGGCCGCGGCCACCATGATCCGCTGCCGGCGCGGCGCCCGGAACGGAGGCGGGGTACGGGTGCCGAACAGCCGCCGCCGGCCCGTGCGCCCCCGCTGCCCGGCCGGCTCCGGCGGCACCGTCTCCGGCATCGGCGCCCCGACCAGCCCGATGTCCATGACCCGCTTCACCCCGACGAACGAGGCGTACTCCTGCTGGCACTCCGGGCACCGCGCCAGATGCTGCCGCACCTCGCGGGCCTCGTCCGCGTCCAGCGCGCCGAGCGCGAGAGCACCGACGGCCATCCGCAGGTCCTCGTCGTCGCAGGCGCCCGGCCTGGTCTCCGGCTCCCGGTTCACGGCTTGATCCCCCGTTCTTCGAACGCGGTCCGCAGCGCGCGCAGCGCATAGTACGTGCGCGACTTGACGGTACCCGGGGGGATGCCCAGGGCCTTGGCGGCCTCGGCCACCGACAAGCCCTTGAAGTACGTCTCCCGAAGCACCGCCCGGTGGTCGGGGCTCAGTGTCGCCATGGCCTCGGCCACCTCCCATCCGAGCAGTATCCGGTCATGATCATCCTCGACGACCGCCTCGCGGGCGATCCCCAGCGCCAGCCCCTCGTCGCCGACCTCCTTCGGCCGCGACCGGCGGGCCCGCGCCTGGTCCACCACGATGTTCCGGGCGACCGTGCACAGCCAGGCGCGCGGAGACCCGCGCTCCGGGGCGAAGGCCTCGGAGTGCTGCCAGGCTCGCAGGAACGTCTCCTGGACCACGTCCTCGGCCCGTCCCCGGTCGCCGTCCGTCAGTTTCAGGACGTACCCCAGCAACGGACCCGCGTGGTCCGCGTAGAGGGATCTGAGGCGCTCCGCGTCCGCGCTCGCGACGTCCACACCTGGGACACGCAAAGGAGGTGGATCCGGTTCAACCCGCCGCCACCACGTCACACGCCGATGATGGCACCACCGGTGATCCTTCGACAGCGGATCGCGCCTAGCTGGAGGAAACCCCGGAGCCGGTGACCCGCACGTGGTCCGCCTCGGCGTAGACGCGCAGCCCGTCGGCCGACGTCTGCATGTTGGCCATCTGCAAGGTGAGCTGCATCGGAAGCGTGCCGACGTTGATCGGGAAGTCCAGCTGGCGCGGCACCTCGCCGGCCAGGCCGCCCAGCGAGGAGGACTCGATCTTGTTGGCGGTCAGCTGCAGCCGGTTGCCCGAGCTCAGCGACAGCCTGCTCTGCAGCGTGACCTTGCCCAGGCCCGGGATGTTGCCGGTGACCCGGACCGTGTTGTCCGGCCCCTCGGCCAGCGTCACGTCCAGGCCCTGCGCGGCGGCCGCCGACTCCATGTCGGTCCAGCTGAACAGCGCGGTGCCGGACAGGTGGTCGACGTCGGCCTCCTTGAAGCCGTTGGAGGGCGCAACGCCGTTGAGGTCCACGTGCAGATCGGTGACGCGCACGTTGTTGTGGACCACGCCGCGCGCGTCCACCGAGACCTTGTCCAGCTTCATGCCGATGAGCTGGGTCAGGAACGGGAAGTTGGCGATGTTCACCGACGGTTTGCTCTGCAGGTTCTGCGACTGTTGGATGCGCTTGGCGATCTGGCTCTCCGCGATGCTCACCGTGATCCGGTCCGCGGCCACGAAAAGACCCGCGAGCACGAGCAGCGTGATCGCCAGCCTGGTGGGCCACCTGCGGCGTCTGGGCGGCGGATGCGCCTCCCACTGCAGCTGATCGAGCCCCTCCTCGGAAGTCATGGGACGAGGATAGCCGCGGCGTACGAAGCGAGGGCGGCGATCGTGACCGGTATCGCGACCACCGCGGCCCGGCTCACGCCCAGTTCCGGGTTGCGCGCGGCCACCAGCGAGGCCAGCCCGCAGACCGCCGCCCCGACCGCCACCGACGGGCCGTGCAGGACCGCGGCCGGCACGAACAGGCCGGTCAGCCCGGCGAAGAGCAGGGCGGACGCGGCCGCCGACAAGGCGCGCACCGAGCCGGGCTCGACCCCGCGCCGCCGCGCCCGGAGCACGGCGTCCGCCGCGACCAGCACGAAACCCACGCCGAGGCCGGCCGCGACCGGGAGCACGGCGTCGTCGGGCTGGAACTTGAAGACGGCGGCGGTGCCGGCCAGCGTCGGCAGCGCGGCCAGGACGGCGGTGCGCCGGGAGGCATGGCCGGCCAGGCCGAGCACCGCCCAGGCGACGACGAGCTGGAGCGGCAGGACGACGGCGGCCACCGCCTTGGCGGAGACGAAGGCTCCGACGGCGAGCCCGACGGTCGCCGCCGCGATGAAGGGCAGGTGCGCCAGGAGGGAGAGCGGCTGACGGCGGGGC
The DNA here is from genome assembly GCF_041260665.1 of Catenulispora sp. GP43. NCBI lineage: Bacteria > Bacillati > Actinomycetota > Actinomycetes > Catenulisporales > Catenulisporaceae > Catenulispora > Catenulispora sp. GP43. Next base: position 758,813 of record NZ_JBGCCT010000001.1, read on the forward strand.
GCTGGGGAGTCGTAGTCGTCGGCGTAGGCGTGTGTGTCGGTGTACGGCTCGGCGTACTGGTCGGAGTAGGGCTCCGCGTACGGCTCTGCGTACGGCTCCGCATACGGCTCTGTATAGGAATCGGAGTACGACTCCTCATAGGGTTGTTCGTAGTAGGGCTGCTCGTAATAGGGCTCTTGTTGGTAGGCCTCTTGTTGATAGGCCTCTTGTTGGTAGCCCTGTTGTTGCTGCGCCTCCTGGTAGTAAGGCTCTTGGTAGCCGTAGCCCTGGTCGTACTCGGGCTGGTACTCCTGCGCGTAGTAGCCCTGCTGCTCATAGCCCGGTTGTTGCTCATAGCCCGGCTGCTGCTCATACCCGGGCTGCTGCTCGTAGCTCGGGTACTGCTCGTAGCCCGGAGCCTCCTGGTAGCCGTATGCCGGGTCCTGCGCGTACTCGTAGCCCTGGTACTCCGCAGCCGGCTGCTCGTAGCCGCCGTACTCGTATCCATAGCCCTCGGGTCCATAGCCCTCAGGTCCATAGCCCTCGGGCTGCGGCTGCGCATACGGGTCCTGATAGCCCTGGCCGGCATAGGGATCGGAATACTCGGGCTGCTGCGCCGACGGCTCAGACGCCGCCCGCCCGCGCCGTCGGCCCGTGTACTCGCCCACCCTGCGTTCCTCCTGCCGACGTCTACCCGCCTGCAAGGTATACCAGCCGGGTCGCTCAGCCCCCGGCGAACGGCGGAAGCACCTCGACCACGGCCCCGTCCGCCAGGCGCACGTCGGCCGGGTCGCGCCGGCCCACCGGGGTGCCGTCCACCAGGAACGACGCCCGCCGCACCACCTCGCCGAGCCGGGCCCCGTGCCGGGCCACCGCCGCGGCCAGCACGTCGGCCAGCACCTCGTCCTCGAACGGCTCCTCGGCGATGCCCGCCGCCGCCTTCGCCGCCGCCCAGTACCGGATCAGCCCGCTCATCCCGCCTCGCCCTCCATGACCTCTCCCGCCTCGCCGAGCTCCCCCTTCTGTCTTTTATATTCGCCCTTCGCGGCACGGGAAGATCCGGACGCCCTCCCGGAGCCGGCCGGCGCACCGGCGGCCGGCAGTTCCCGCACCCAGCGGCCGATCCGGCCGACCAGCTCCCGGCCGGAGGCCTCCCGGGCCGCCGCGGCCTCCGCGTGCCCGAACCCGGGCTCGATCCACAGCTCGCGCGGCTCGCCGGCCGCGGCGTACAGCGCTTCGGCGTGGCCCAGCGGGAAGTACTTGTCGGCGTCGCCGTGCACCACCAGCAGCGGCACCGGCGCGATGCGCCCCGCCAACTCCACCGGGGATTCCGGGACCGGGTTCCAGCCGTCCGGCAGGATGCGCGTCTTCAGATGCCACGCCGAAACAGCGCGGCCCACCGGATGCTGCACCAGGAAGTGCACCAGCTTCATGGCGCGCGTGGAGCGCTCGAACCACCAGCCGGGGCCGCTCACGGACACCACGGCGTCGGTCGCGGAGCCCGGGCCGACGCCCGAGCCGCACAGCCCGGCGTGCCGGACGACCACGGAGGCGCCCATGGAGAAGCCGACCGTCGCCACATTCTCGTAACCCAGGACGCGGGCCCACTCGACCGCGGCGTGCAGGTCGAGCACCTCGAGATCACCGAGCGTCGATCGGCCGTGTGACTGTCCGTGACCGCGGAAATCGAATGCGACCACTCCGCCATACGGCCGCAACACGGCGGCGATCCGCGCCATGTCGCCGGTGCGCCAGGAGCCGCTGAATCCGTGGCACAAGACGAACGCCCATCGTCGATCGACACCCGCTCTGTGCACGGCGTTAAGGCGGACACCGTCGGCCGTCAAAAGCGTCTGGCCCGGCTCCTGGTGCCCCGAGCTGCGCCTTTGTCCAGGTAAAATACGTGTGAACTCCGGCACGGAAACCTCGGGGAAACGCTTCATGACGGCTATCCTTCCTGACAGAGGATCCGGGCGACGAAGCCCCACGGGTCCTCTACGTGTTTTCTGGCGGGTGCGACAAGAGGTACCCCCGGACAAAAGAGGAGCGATCCGCGGATGTCCAGCTTGCTGTTGTTGACCAACTCCCTGACCCCCTCCTCCGAGGTCCTGCCGGCTCTCGGTCTGCTGTTGCACAACGTTCGCGTGGCTCCAGCGGAGGCGTCGGCACTCCTGGACACCCCACCGGCCGACGCGATCCTGGTGGACGCGCGCCGCGACCTGCCGCAAATGCGTTCCCTGTGCCGGCTGCTGCGCACCACAGGAGTGGACTGCCCGCTTCTGCTGATCACCACCGAGGGCGCGCTCGCGGCGGTGACCGCCGACTGGGGCATCGACGACGTCCTGCTGGACTCGGCGGGCCCGGCCGAGGTCGAGGCCCGGCTGCGGCTGGCGATCGGGAAACTGGCGGCCGGCGCGGTCGCCGAGGACGTCCCGCTGGAGATCAAGAGCGGCGACCTGTCCATCGACGAGGGCACGTACACCGCCCGCGTCCGGAACCGGGTGCTCGACCTGACCTTCAAGGAGTTCGAGCTCATCAAGTACCTCGCGCAGCACCCGGGCCGGGTGTTCACGCGAGCGCAGCTGCTCCAGGAAGTGTGGGGATACGACTACTTCGGCGGCACCCGGACCGTGGACGTCCACGTCCGGCGGCTGCGGGCCAAGCTCGGGGTCGAGCACGAGGCGCTCATCGGGACGGTCCGCAACGTGGGCTACCGCTTCGTCATGCCGGACAAGCGCACCGGATCGAGCACGCCCACCGGCTCCAGCGCCGGCACCGAGACGGAGGAGGAGAGCGCCGACGAGGTTCGAGCCTCCGACGCGATGACCGCACCCCGTACCGTGGTGGGGTGACAGGTTTCTCCATCGGCGTCGTCCGCCGACCCAACGAGGCGGACGTCGCCACCATCCGGTCCCTCGCCGAGGCCGCCGAGCGGGCCGACGGGGTGGCACCGCTCCCGGAGCAGGTGCTGCTCCACCTCAAGCACTCCGGCGATGCCGATGCCGACGCCAATGCCGACGCCTGGCACTTCGTGGCCCGGCGGCTGTCCGACACCCAGGCCTCGGAGCTGATCGGCTACGCCTTCCTGGACAAGTCGAACCCCGACGAGGGCCCCACGGCGGAGGTCGTGGTCGCGCCGGACTCCCGCCGCCAGGGCGTCGGCGGCGCCCTGCTGGACGCGCTGCGCATGAAGGTCCGCCGGGACGACAAGCCGGTCCGCGTCTGGGCGCACGGCGGCCTGCCCGCGGCGGCGGCCCTGGCCGACAAGCGCGGCCTGAAGAAGGTCCGCGAGCTGTGGGTGATGGCCCGGCCGCTGGCCGACGTGCCGCAACCGGAGCCGGCCGAGGGCATCCGCATCGCCGCCTTCCGCCCCGGCGTCGACGACGAGGCCTGGGTCGCGGTCAACGCCCGCGCCTTCGCGCACCACCCGGAGCAGGGCTCGATGACGGTCCAGGACCTGCGCGAGCGCATGGCCGAGCCCTGGTTCGACCCGGAGGGCTTCTTCCTGGCCTGGCGCGGCCCGGAGCTGGCCGGCTTCCACTGGACCAAGGTCCACGACCACAGCGCCTACGGCGACGGCCCGGTCGGCGAGGTCTACGTCCTGGGCCTGGACCCGGCCGAACAGGGCCGTGGCCTGGGCCGGACTCTGACCCAGGTCGGGCTGCGGTACCTGCACGACCGCGGATTGAGCGACGTCATCCTGTATGTGGAGGCTGACAACGCGGCCGCGATCGCCGTCTACACCAAGCTCGGCTTCACCCGCCGCAGCGCCGACGTCATGTACCAGTTCTGAGACGAGGTCGGACGCTTCGACACCAGCGCCCCGGGTCCTCGTGATCGGCGGCGGGGTGCACCGGGCGTTCAACTCCCGGCCGGACACCACCTGCGAGGCCGCGGCCCGTTGGATCGACGTGCCCTGACTCTGCCCCACCGGCCGGACCCGATCGGCGGCCCCGAGGTCAGCCGGTGACCCCGACCAGTTGCGTGTACACCACCAGGTTGTCCGCGTAGTGCTGGCCGTCGAAGGCGCCGCCGCAGGTGATGATCCGCAGCTGCGGCGTCCCGCTGTCATCGCTCCCGTATACCCGCCCCGCCGGGAAGCGGTTCTTGTCGACCACCTCGACCGACGTCACCCGGAACTGCGCGTGCGTCTTGTCCGCGCGGTCCACGATCACCATCGCGCCGGGCTGCACGTTCCCCAGCGGGTAGAACACCGCGCGGCCGTAGTCGGTGTCGACGTGCCCGACGATCACCGCCGCGCCGCGCTCCCCCGGCGTCGGGTCTCCGGTGAACCAGCCCGCCTCGGTCGGGACCGACATCGGCGGCACCGCCACGGCGCCGTCGCGGTCCAGGCCCAGCCGGATCAGCGGGGCATCGATGCCCACCGAGGGGACCCGGACCCGCAGCGGCACCGAGCGCGGCAGCGGCGCGGCGGCCGGACCGGACCAGTTGCCGAACAGCGCGCCCTGGGTCGGGGAGGGCGGGCCGGACAGCGCGGTGACGCCGCTGCCCAGCAGCTTCGCGCCGACCAGCGCGACGGCCGCCGCGATGACGATCTTCAGTCCTCGGTGCCCCATGCGGGGCCGGGCGCCGCCCGGCGCCGCGGGCCGCGGGCCCGGAGCGGCGCCTGCGCCGTCCGGGCCCGCGGCCGGCGAGAGGTCAGCCGGCATGTGTGCCGTCGGCCCCGCGGCGGCGCATGGTCCACAGGCCGTAGCCGATGCCGCCGGCCACCAGCGCGATGCCGCCGGCGGTCATGCCGAGGTCGCCCTTCATCACCGAACCGCCGCCGCCGGCCTTGGGCGGGTTGGTCGGCGTCGGGCTCACGCCGCCGAAGATCGTGATGCTGGTGACGCCGTTCAGGCTGTTGGAGCCGGTGCCGCAGGTGACGTTCACCGACCACTGGCCGTTCTGCGCGTTCGAGATGATGGTCGCGGTGCCGGCCAGGCCCGCGCCCTTGGGGTTGCGGGTCAGCGAGACCGAGCCGTTGTTGGCGAACACCGCGGAGGTCGCGGTCCCGGAGTCCGGCTGGATGCAGGTCGGGACGGTGATCAGGACCTGCTGCCCGGGCTTGGCCGCGCTCGGGTTCAGCTCCACCGCCGGACCGCTCAGACCGCTGCCGCTGGTGGCACTGGTAGTGCTGGTGGTGCTGGTCGAGCTGGTCGAGCTGGTGGCGGCGCCGCTGCCGGCGAGGCTGTTCACGCCGCTGCTCACGCTGTTCAGCGCGCTCTGCACGTTCGAGATGCCGCTGGAAACACTCTGATAGCCGTTCTGGACGCTCTGGACGCCGTTGGACACGGTCGACGCGCCGTTCTGGACGCCGTTCACCAGGTCCCCGGCACTGGCGTGCGTGTTCATCATCCACAACAGCGCGACCGCGCCACCGCCCACCACCAGGGTCTTCATCCCGAACATCGCGGGGGCCTCCCGTCGTCTACGGTTCTGTCAGGGTTCGAAGCGGCAAAAGCTGGGAACGCTGGACCCCAGCGGGGTACGCCTTCCAGATCCATCGATACCGTCGCGGAAGGGGTTTCACCTGTTGAGCAGCGCATTTTCGCCCGGATGGCGCAGGAGGTCACCCGGACGCCGAGAATCCACCCTCTGGATACCTCTCGTTCACGCCCACGTGTCAGGCTGAGAATCATGACCGGCCCGGCTCCCGAAACGCGCTTCCTGGACCGGGAGATCTCCTGGCTTCGGTTCAACGAACGTGTCCTGGAACTCGCCCAGGACTCCGCCCAGGTTCCACTGCTGGAGCGGGCCCGGTTCCTGGCGATCTTCGCCTCCAACCTGGACGAGTTCTACATGGTCCGGGTCGCCGGCCTGCGCCGGCGGCTGGCCACCGGCGTGGCCACCACCTCGGCCTCCGGCCTGCCGCCGCGCGAGGTGCTGCGCCGCATCCTGGCCGAGACCCGGGACCTGATGGACCGGCACGCCGCGGTCTTCCAGCAGGTGCTGCGCCCCGAGCTCGCCGCGGTCGGGATCAACATCATCCGCTGGGCCGAGCTGGACCCCGAGGAGCGGGAGAAGCTGTTCCAGCTGTTCCGCTACCAGCTGTTCCCGGTGCTGACGCCGCTGGCCGTGGACCCGGCGCACCCGTTCCCGTACATCTCCGGCCTGTCGCTGAACCTGGCGGTCTCGCTGCGCGACCCGGACACCGGGCAGGAGCACTTCGCCCGGGTCAAGGTGCCGCCGCTGCTGCCGCGGTTCATCGAGGCCAACTCCGGCCGCTACGTGCCGGTCGAGGACGTCATCGCCGCGCACCTGGAGCTGCTGTTCCCGGGCATGGAGATCCTGGACCACCACGCCTTCCGGGTCACCCGCAACGAGGATCTGGAAGTCGAGGCCGACACCGACGAGAACCTGCTGCAGGCCCTGGAGCGCGAGCTCATGCGCCGCCGGTTCGGCCCGCCGGTGCGCCTGGAGGTCGACGAGAACATCCGGCCGCAGGTGCTGGACCTGCTGATCCGCGAGCTGGACATCAACGAGGACGAGGTCTTCAAGCTCTCCGCGCCGCTGGACCTGACCGGTCTGAACCAGATCGCCGACATCGGCAAGGCCGGGGAGTACAGCGAGCTGCGCTTCAAGTCGTTCGTCACCAAGACCCACCCGGACCTGGCCGACGAGGGGCCCGGCAAGCCCGCCGACGTCTTCGCCGCGATCCGGCGCCGCGACATCCTGCTGCACCACCCCTACGACTCCTTCGCCACCAGCGTGCAGGCGTTCCTGGAGCAGGCCGCCGAGGACCCGAACGTCCTGGCGATCAAGCAGACCCTGTACCGCACCAGCGGCGACTCGCCGATCATCGACGCGCTCATCGACGCCGCCGAGGCCGGCAAGCAGGTGCTGGTCCTGGTGGAGATCAAGGCCCGGTTCGACGAGCACGCCAACATCTCCTGGGCCCGCAAGCTGGAGCAGGCCGGCTGCCACGTGGTCTACGGCCTGATCGGCCTGAAGACACACTGCAAGCTGTCCCTGGTGGTGCGCCGCGAGGGCGGCTTCCTGCGGCGCTACTCGCACGTGGGCACCGGCAACTACAACCCCAAGACCGCCCGGCTGTACGAGGACTTGGGCCTGCTGACCTGCGACAACGAGATAGGCGCGGACCTGTCGGACCTGTTCAACCGGCTGTCGGGGTATGCCCACCCCACCAAGTTCGGCCGGCTGCTCACCGCGCCCAACGCGCTGCGGCCCGGACTGCTGGAGCTGATCCATCAGCAGCGCGAGAAGGCCGAGGCCGGCCAGAGCTCGCGGATCCGGATCAAGGTGAACTCGATCGTCGACGAGATCCTGATCGACGCGCTCTACGAGGCCTCGCAGGCCGGCGTCCCGGTCGAGGTCTGGGTCCGCGGCATCTGCGCCCTGCGGCCGGGGGTCGAGGGGATGAGCGAGAACATCAGGGTGCGCAGCGTCCTGGGCCGGTTCCTGGAGCACTCCCGCGCCTTCGTGTTCGGCACGGACGAGGAGGCGCAGGTCTGGATCGGCAGCGCGGACCTGATGCACCGGAACCTGGACCGCCGGGTGGAGGCCCTGGTCCGGCTGGTCGAACCGGTCCAGCGCCGGGCCATTTCGGCGCTGTTCGACCTGGCCATGGACCCCAAGACCGCGGCCTGGGACCTGGCCGGGGACGGCACCTGGACCCGGAGCGAGTACGCCGAGGACGGCTCCCCCCTGGCCGATCTGCAGAACACGCTCATCGCCGAGCGTGCCGACTGGTGGAGCCGGCGGACCGGATGAGCGCGGTGGGAGCGGGGTCGTGGTGGGGACAGGACCGTCCGGCGACGCCGGGCGGTCCGTGCTGTGGGGTTGGACCGGTGGGACCGAAGAAGAGCGCCGCCATCGGAGGCAACGGCGGAACCGAACCGTCAGGCAGAGGCCTGACGCACGTCGTGGGGGCAGTGGCGGACACATGGATGCAGCGACTCAGCGCGCGATGGCCGGATTCGGGGCGGCGGGTCCCGACGGACCGGCGGGACTGGCGGTACGGGGGTACCTCGCCGAGCAGTCGCGCGCCTTCCTGACGCACAGCGCGCTGCCGGTGCAGCAGCCGGCCGCGGTGCGGCTGCGCGCGGCCTGCCTGCGGGTGGGCACGGCGCTGGCGGCGTGCCGGGAACTGGTGGACGCGGTCTGGGCCGACGAGCTCGGCCGGGAGCTGCGCGGCACCGCGCTGGTGCTGGCCGCCGAGCGGGACGCCGACGCGGTCCGGCCCCGGCTGCTGACGCCGCTGGACCGGTGGATCGCCGAGGGCCGCTACCCCGACGGCGGCGCGGCCCGCACCCGCACCCTGCTGACCCGGATGCTGGACCGGGAGCGCTCGGCGGCGCACGGCCAGGCCACCGCGGCGCTGGTCGGCCCGGCCTTCCACGCCCTGGCCGACCGGATGGCCACGCTGGCCCGGGACGTGCCGCTGACCCCGGCCGCCGACCGGCCGTGCCGGCAGGTCCTCCCCGGATTGGCCGAGGGCGCCTGCGAGGAGTTCGCGCGGCGGGCCCGCGACCTGCCGGAGCCGCTGGCCGCCGAGGACGCCGGCGGCGACGCGGCCTGGCTGGCCGCCGAGGACGCCGGCCGGGCCGCCCTGCACACCGTCGAGCTGTGCCGGCCCGCCGGTACGCTGATCGCCGGCGAGGATCCCGCGGACCTGCTGGACCGGCTCGCGCGGATCGCCGAGGCGCTGGCCGAGCAGCGCGACGCGGTCCTGGCCGCGGCCTGCGTCCATCGGGCGGCCGACACACCGCGCATCGCCGCCACAACCGGATATGTACTGGGAAGACTGCACGAGGAACAACGCCTGGCGGTGATCCGGGCCCGGAGCACGGCGCCGCTGGCGGTACCAGAGAGGTCCGCGCACTGATGAACGCCGCCGGCGAAGCCGACCAGACCGCGCCGATCCGGGTCCGGGCGGCCGGCTGCGTCGTGTGGCGTCCCGGGCCCGCCGGTCCGGAGGTGGCGCTGATCCACCGCCCCCGCTACGACGACTGGTCGTTCCCGAAGGGCAAGCTCGACCCCGGCGAGGGCTACGTCCAGGCGGCGGTCCGCGAGGTGCGCGAGGAGACCGGGTATCCGGTGGTCCTGGGACGGCGGCTGCCGACCCAGGTCTACGACGTCTCCTTCGGCGGCGCGGCGCGGATGAAGCGGGTCAAGTACTGGGCCGCGCAGGCCGCGGTGGACTCCGACTTCCAGCCGAACTCCGAGGTGGACCGGCTCGAATGGCTCCCGCTGGCCGCGGCGCGCGACCGGCTGACCCGCCCGACCGACCGCGACCTGCTGCGGGCGTTCGCCGCGGCGCCGGTCGACACCGTGCCGGTCCTGCTGCTGCGGCACGCCGAGGCGGTGCCGCGCAAGCGCTGGGACGGTGAGGAGCTGGAGCGGCCGCTGACCGGACGGGGCCGCGACGATGCCGAGGCGCTGGTCCCGGTGCTGGCGGCGTACGGCCAGGCGGACCTGACCGCCTCGCCCTTCGCCCGGTGCGTGGCGACGCTGAAGCCGACCGCGCGGTCCGCCGGCGCCGCCCTGGCCCTGGAACCCGCGCTCGGCGAGGGCGCCGACCCGGACGCCGGGCGGGCCTGGCTGCGCGAGGCGCTCAAGTCCGGGCGCACGACCATCGCCTGCTCCCACCGCCCGGTGCTGCCGGAGCTGCTCGCCGAGAGCCCGCTGGGCCAGGCCGTGCACTCCGGCCGCCGGGCGCTGGCGCCGGCCGAGGCCTGGGTGCTGCACGCCCGCGACGGCCACGTCGTGGCGATCGACCGGCTGAAGCGGTGAGCAAATCCATCACGCCTTGTCAAGATCCGGTGACCGGGCGTCCCAGACCGACACCGGTCCGGTCCCCCGTTGTCGACCGCCGTTCAGGCGATGGTCGCCGAAAGCGTTCGCGAGGGCACTTTTACCCGCCCTGAACAGGGGCTGCGGCGCTCGGCCGCCCGGGACCGTTCACCCTCCGTTCACCTTCACCCGTCCATCGATTCACCTGGCCTCCCTAGCTTCGACGAAGACAACGCATGCAATGACTTCCGATGATTCGAAGGGACTTCCCGGTGAAGATCCACGCTGGTTTCAATGGGCGCAGTGCCGCGGTCGGCGCCGGAGTTCTGGCTCTGGCCATGGCCGGCCTGACGGCCTGTGGTTCTGACAACAACTCCTCGTCGAGCTCGGGCGGTTCCTCGTCCACCACCTCGGCGGCCGGAGGCGGCAGCAGCACCTCCGCCTCCGGTTCGTCCACGGGCGCCGCCGGCGGCATCACCTGCGCCAACGGCACGCTCTCCGGCCAGGGGTCCACGGCCCAGAACACCGCGATCGTGAAGTTCATCAAGGACTTCCAGACGCAGTGCGGCAACAGCACCAACATCAACTACAACGGCACCGGCTCCGGCCCGGGTGTGACCGCGTTCATCCAGAAGCAGGCCGACTGGGCCGGCTCGGACTACGCGCTGAACTCCACCCAGCAGCCGCAGGCCGACGCGCGCTGCACCGGCGGCAAGGCGCTTTCCGTCGGCACCATCCCCGGCGCCATCGCGGTGATGTACAACGTGCCGGGCGTGAGCAAGCTGAACCTGTCGGCGTCGAACCTGGGCAAGATCTTCAACGGCAAGATCACCAAGTGGAACGACCCGGCGATCGTCGCCGACAACGCCGGCGTGACCCTGCCGGACCTGGCGATCCAGACCTTCCACCGGTCCGACGCCTCCGGCACCTCGTACAACTTCTCGAACTACCTGAACAAGACCGCCGCGACGGACTTCCCGGCGGCGGCGAACAAGCAGTGGCCGGGCACCGGCGGCCAATCGGCACAGGGCTCGAAGGGCGTCGCCCAGGCCGTGAAGACCACCTCCGGCGCGATCGGCTACGCCGAGGTCTCCTACGCGACCTCGAACAGCCTGAACACCGCCTCGGTCGGCAACGCGGCCGGCAAGTTCGTGCCGCTGACGGTCGCGAACGCCGGGAACTTCATCGCCAAGGCGAAGGTGGACACCACCGGTGGCAACTACCTGTTCAACTTCGACTACACCTACTCGGCCGACGACGCTTACCCGGCCGTGCTGGTGACCTACGAGATCGTCTGCTCCTCGGGCAACGACTCGGCGAAGCTGCCGCTGCTGAAGAACTTCCTGTCCTACACGGCCAGCAGCGCCGCGCAGGGCCAGCTGGAGGGCATGGGCTACGTGCCCCTGACCTCCGACCAGCAGGCCAAGGTCCAGGCCATCTACGCCGGCCTGAGCTAAGCAGTCCAGCGAGACAGAGCTGAACGATGCGACACGTCGGAGCCGTCGGTCACCACCGATCGGCTCCGACGTGTCGGTGCCGGAATGCCGTACCCGTGCCGTCCCGGCTTGTCCGTTTTGGTCTAACGGAATCGAAACTCGCAGTGAACGCATCCTTTCCAGGCCCAGCTGTAGCCGTTGGGCGCCCGAGCCACGAGGCAGGACCCGAATGAGCGGCATAGCGCCGACGGCCACCCGGCCCACCCCGCGCCCCGGCGGCTCCGGCGGCGGGGTCCTCGACTCCGGCACCCGCCGGAGCGACGCGGTCTTCTCCGGCGTGGTCCGCGGCGCCGCCTTCTTCCTGCTGCTCCTGATGGCGGCGATCGCCACCTTCCTGGTCTACCGCGCCAGCAGCGCGCTGTCGGCGAACACGGCCAACGTGCTCACCTACACCGGCCAGTGGGCCCCGGACGACTCCCCGCCGAAGTTCGGCATCGGAGCGGCGGCCTGGGGCACGCTTGTCACCTCGACCATCGCGATCGTGATCGCCGCTCCCGTGGCCGTCGGCGTGTCGCTGTTCATCACCCAGTACGCCCCGCGGCGGCTGGCGCAGGTGCTCGGCTACATCGTCGACCTGCTGGCCGCGGTCCCCTCGATCGTCTACGGCCTGTGGGGCATCCTGTTCCTGGTGCCGCACATGCAGGGCCCCTCCCAGTTCGTCTCGGACATCCTGGGCTGGATCCCGATGTTCTCCTCCGGCGTCTTCGGCCGCTCGGTGTTCACCGCCGGGGTGATCCTGGCCATCATGATCCTGCCGATCATCGCCGCGATCTCCCGTGAGGTCTTCCTGCAGACCCCGCGCGAGCAGGTCGAGGCCTCCTACGCGCTGGGCTCCACCAAGTGGGAGATGATCAAGCTCGCGGTGCTGCCCTACGGCCGCAGCGGCGTGGGCTCGGCGATCGTTCTGGGCTTCGGCCGCGCACTCGGTGAGACCATCGCGGTCGCGATGGTGCTGTCCATCAGCTACAACTTCGTCACCAAGTGGCTGCAGCCCGGCGGCAACACCATCGCCGCCAACATCGCCCTGCAGTTCGGCAACGCGCTGCAGACCGGCCAGGGCGCCCTGATCGCCTCCGGCCTGGTGCTGTTCGTGGTGACGTTCCTGGTGAACCTGCTGGCCCGGCGGATCACCTCGCGCGCCGGCGCCCCCAAGGACGAGCGCTGGAGCCTGTTCTCGGTGTTCCGTGGCCGCGGCGGCCGCTCGATGAGCTACGAGTCCTCCTACGACGCCAACGCCGCGGACGTGCCGGACCGACGCGGGGCGTTCGAGCCCAAGGACTCCGCGGACGAGGTGGCCGCCGACGAGGCGGCCGGCCGGTCCCGGACCCGGCGCGCGGCGCACAGCACGATCGGCGGCGGCGTCCTGGTCTCGCCCTCGCTGCCGCGCCGGATCCGCAGCGGCGCCGCCGGCGCGGTCACGACCCTGGCGTTCGTGCTCGCCGTGGTGCCGCTGATCTCCATCATGTGGCTGGTGGTCTCGCGCGGCGTCCACGCGCTGAACGTCGAGTTCCTGACCCACTCGCTGCGCAACATCTCCGAGGACCAGGTCGGCGGCGGCGTGTACCACGCCATCATCGGCACCCTGGAGATGGCGGGCCTGGCCGCGCTGATGGCGGTCCCGATCGGCATCCTGGTCGCGGTGTACCTGGTGGAGTACGGCAAGGGCATGCTGGCCAAGGCCGTGACGTTCTTCGTGGACGTGATGATGGGCCTGCCCTCGATCGTGGCCGGCCTGTTCATCCTGTCGCTGTGGATCATCACGCTGCACCAGTACCAGAACGGCTTCGCCGGGGCGCTGGCACTGATGATCCTGATGCTGCCGGTGGTGATCCGCTCCAGCGAGGAGATGCTGAAGCTGGTTCCCGACTCGCTGCGCGAAGCGTCCTACGCCCTGGGCGTGCCGAAGTGGCGCACCATCACCAAAGTGGTGATCCCGACCGCGCTGCCGGGCATCATCACCGGTGTGATGCTGGGTGTGGCCCGCGTGATGGGCGAGACCGCGCCGATCCTGCTGGTGGTCAGCTACATCCAGAGCATCAACCCGAACCCGTTCAGCCAGACCATGGGGCAGGCGACCCTGCCGACGGTCATCTTCAACACCTACACCTCCTCGGAGCACGCCTCCAACGACCGCACGTGGTCCGCCGCGCTGCTGCTGATCATCATCATCATGGTGCTGAACATCATCGCCAGGCTCATCGCCTGGTGGAAGACGCCCGGCCGGGCCTAGGAGAGATCGAAAATGGCGAAGCGCATTGACGTCGCGGGCCTGTCCGCCTATTACGGCCCCACCCGCGCCATCGAGGACATCTCGATGACCGTGGAGCCGCGCACCGTGACGGCCTTCATCGGGCCCTCCGGCTGCGGGAAGTCCACCTTCCTGCGCACCCTGAACCGCATGCACGAGGTCATCCCCGGCGCGCGGGTCGAGGGCAAGGTCACCCTGGACGACGTGGACCTGTACGGGGCCCAGGTCGACCCGGTGGCCGTGCGCCGGCACGTGGGCATGGTGTTCCAGCGCCCGAACCCGTTCCCGACGATGAGCATCTACGACAACGTCGCCGCGGGCCTGCGCCTGGCGGGCGTGAAGAAGCGGGGCGAGCTCGACGACATCGTCGAGCGGTCGCTGAAGGGCGCGAACCTCTGGAAGGAGGTCGAGAACCGGCTGAAGAAGCCGGGCGCCGGCCTGTCCGGCGGCCAGCAGCAGCGCCTGTGCATCGCCCGCGCCATCGCGGTCAGCCCCGACGTGCTCCTGATGGACGAGCCCTGCTCGGCCCTTGACCCGATCTCCACCACGGCGATCGAGGACCTGATCTCGCAGCTGAAGTCGGAGTACACGATCGTGATCGTGACCCACAACATGCAGCAGGCGGCCCGCGTCTCGGACCGCACCGCGTTCTTCAACATCAGCGGCACCGGCACCCCCGGCCGCCTGATCGAGATCGACGAGACCTCCCGCATCTTCGCCAACCCGACGGAGAAGGCCACGGAGGACTACATCACCGGCCGGTTCGGATGACGGTCGGCTAAGACCGGCGGCCGCGACGCTCGCGGCCGCCACAGCGAAGGCTCCCAGCACTCGAGGGATGTGCTGGGGGCCTTCGCGGCTTCCGGGAAGGCCCCGGGGTCCGCAGGGGCTGAGGCGGGCGCTGAAGGGCTCCAGAAGGCCTGTCACGGCCGAACCGCCGCCACCGATGCCGCCGGCCTGAAGCGAATCAGCACTCTCGCCCCGCGGCGGACGATGTCACACACGAGCCCTGATCGCTTCGCAGCGGACAGCACCGCGCCCCCACCTGAGGCTCGCCTCAAGGCAGGGGCGCGTCACGCGCAGCTCTTCGGACAGCACCGTTGTTCTTTTTGGACAGCACCGCGCCCCCGCCCCGAGGATCACCCCAAGACAGGGCGCGTCACGCGCGGCCCGTCAGCCGCGCCCTACCCCTGATCGCCCGGCGGCGAATGCAGCGGCGACCTGGCGCCCCGCCGCGTGGGCCCGCGGCCCGGGGCGTGCGGCGCCGAGTGCGTCGCGTTGTGCGGGTGGCCGGTCGGGCCGGACGGGGGCCCTGAGGCCGAGCCGGGCCCGGTCGAGCCGCCGAGGCCGGCGGCCACACTCTTCTTCTTGTGGACCTCCTCCGCCGCGCGGGCGGCGGCCAGGTCGCGGTTCGCGGCGGCGAAGATGTCCTTGGTCACCGCGAAGGAGGCGGGCGTCTCCGAGGCCTCGTCGGGGTACCAGATGGACCGCGAGGAGTGCAGGTAGTCGCCCATGTATATGTGGAACGCGCCGGTGAAGGTGCGTCTGTTGGGATTCGCAATCCGGTGGATGGCGTCGTGCGCCATGAGCACCGCCTGGCCTTCGTTGATGTCGACCGTAGCGGTCCGTTGTAAGCGCGCGCCCGCGCTGGAGCCGGCCTGGTAGAAGTCGTTGACCTCCAGCCCCGCGTAGACGCCGGTCATGACCGGCGTGTTGTGGTTGTGCGCCGGGTAGGACATCCCCGGCGCCCACACCATATTCTCGATGACCAGCTCAGGGCCCGGATACAGGACCTGCAAGTGAGCTTCGCGCGGGTCACCGAAGCACTCGCGCACCGGCGCGCATCCGCGCCCGAGTATCCGGTCCAGCACGTCCTTCACCGCGTCGGCTCCGTCGGCCTCCCAGGCCTGCAGGCACTCGCGGACGAACTCGTCGATGTCGAACTTTCGGCGTGATCGCGGCATCGCCATGACTCCGTTCAGCTAAAGGCTGACAGCGCTCCGTTCTCTCCCCGCCAAATACTGAAGCACCTGACGCCACCGGCGCGCCAGGGGCGCGTCAAACCTTTCTTCGGATTACCCCGATCTCGGCCGTTTTGTGGGACACGCTGTCAAGCCGCTGCCGCCAATAGCGAGTCCGCCACGGGGGTACGGGCGTAAAGCACCGAACGTCCCGCGCGATGCGCCGAAACCATGCCCGCGCCCCGCAACGCGGTCAGGTGCTCGGACACCCCGCCGGCCGACATCCCGGTCCGCGAGGCGAGTTCGGTGGTGGACGCGGGGGCCTCCAACTCGGCGAGCAGCAGGGCCCGCGAGCGTCCGATGACGGCGGCCACGGCGTCCGACGGCTCGGCCGCGCGGCGGGCGAACAGGGTCCCCACACCGCGCGCCCCGAAGCACAACTGCGGCACGTCACCGGTGGCGGCCCTGGTGAGAATCTTGTTCCAGGCGAAGGCCGACGGGACCAGGATCAGGCCCGGAGCATTGTCGTCGCGGCACAGCACGCGCTGCCGGTGCAGCATCCGCAGCGTCCCGCTGTTCCAGCTGACATCCGGGTGCAGGTCGTTGAACAACCGGGCCGCACCGTACTCGGCGACCTGCCGCGCACGGTGGTAGATGTCCGCCTCCAGCAGGGTCCTGATCCGCGACCAATAGGGGGCGAGTGCGATCTGGAAATAGTGCTCGATGTCCTTGGACAGTTCGCAGAGCGCTTGCTCGCGATGGCTTCGCAAACGCGCGGCGAACGGCGGTAACGCTCCGTTCGGCACTTTCTGGTCATACAGATCGAGATCAGCCGAAAGATGGTCGTCGGGCGTCGCCTGAATGGCTGCGAGCTCTTCTTCCAGAGTCGGCGCGGACTTCGTCGGCGCCGGGTTGAGGAAGTCGGGAACGTAGGATTGTGCATGGAATAGCGCGGAAAGACTTCCGGTCAACAGTCCCGCGGCGGCCAGCCGCGGACGGACCTGGTCGAACCACGGGCCGTGGACCGGATACAGTCCGGGCCTGGTCAGGACCCGGAAACTGGTGAGAACCTCCCACATCGGGGAGACGGAGAAGCGCACCTGCGCCAATTCGTCCGCGGTGAATGACAACGTCGCCGACACAGCGTTTCCCCTCCCGGTGCCGCCACCCCACGCCCTCTGATTCGGGCGGGGCCGAATGATTGTCCCATGATCGCCGCCCGGCGCCACTCTGGGCGCCATGACCACCACGAGCATCTGCCCGGAGGCGTCCGCACCGGCCTCCCACCAGGGCCCCGCCACCCGGGCCCGCCGGCGCCGGGCCCTGCGCGCCCCGTCCGCCTTCGCCGGATTCCCCCAGGCCATCTGGGTCATCTTCGCCGGCACCGTCGTCAACCGGATCGGCTTCCTGGTCGGGCCGTTCCTCGTCTTCTTCCTCGGCTCGCGCGGAATCCCGGCGTCGCAGACCCCTTACGTCCTTGGCGCTCTGGGCGCCGGCAACCTGATCGGCCCGGCGGTCGGCGGCTGGCTGGCCGACCGCAGCAGCCGGAAGCTGACCATGCTGGCCGGCCTGCTCGGGACGGCGGCCGCGCAGGGCGCGCTGTTCGCCTCGCCCGACGCCGCGACCATGGCGGTCGCCGCGGTCGCGCTGAGCGCCACCGCGACGATGGTGCCGCCGGCGGCCTCGGCGACCCTGGCCGACAACGTCGGGCCGACCCGCCGGCGCGAGGCCTTCGCGCTGATCGGGTGGGCCGTGAACATCGGGACGGCCGTTGCCGGGGTGCTCGGCGGATACCTCGCGGCGCACGGCTACTGGATGCTGTTCGCGATCGACGCCGGGACGTCGGTGGGGTACGCGGTGATCGTGGCGTTGGCGCTGCCGGCGGACCGGACGAAGCAGGTCGGACCGCAGGGTTCTGGTACTGGCACGCAGGACTCGACCACCGCCGCCAGTGCCGCCGACGCGACCAGCCCGGCCGCCGCGACCGCGACCATCCCGGCCATCCCGGCCATCGCCACCACCGCCACCACCGCCACCGACTCCGGCTACGGCGTCGTCTTCCGCGACCGCCTCACCCGCCGGCTCCTCCTGCTGTTCGCCGTCCAGCTGTTCATCTACTCCCTCACCGAGAGCGCCCTCCCCCTGGCCATCCGCACCGACGGCCTGTCCCCCGCGGTCATGGGCCTGGCCGCCGCGGTGAACGCGGGCCTGGTCGTCCTCCTGCAGCCGCTGGCCACCACCGTCCTGGCCCGCTTCGCCCGCACCCCGGTCTACGTCGCCGGCAGCGCCCTGGTCGTGGCGGGCGTCGCCCTCACCGGCCTCGCCCACACCCCCGCGGCCTACGCGGCGACCGTCGCCGTCTGGTCGGTCGGCGAGGTCGTGGTCGGCGGCGCCCCCGCGGGCCTGATCGCCAACCTCGCCCCGGCCCACGCGCGCGGCCGCTACCAGGGTGCCTTCAGCTGGACCTGGGGCGCGGCCCGCTTCCTGGCCCTGGCCGCCGGCACCACCGCCTACACCCTCGCCGGCCCGGCGTTCCTGTGGTGGGGGACTCTCGCCGCCGGTGTCGCGGCCACGATCGGGTTCGCGGCCCTGGGCCCGGCGATCGACCGGCGGAGCGTCGAAGAGGCCTGAGAAGGCTGTTCCTCGGCAAGGGCAACCTTTCTCAGCGCTTGTTGGTCCGACGATTTGAGTCTCGATATCCGGGACTATTCATGACTCTTGTGGAGAGTCCATGTCAAAATTCTCTGGACGGCGCCCTCTCGCGCTGTCCGCGATCCTCTCGACGTCACTCATACCGGCCCTGGGGTTCGCCGCGCCTTCGGCGCACGCCGTGAACCCCGGTCCCGCCGACAGCTCCCTGACGATCAGCGACGGGACCCAGCGGATGCTGGTCGACGGCCAGCCCCTGACCTTCCCGACCACGGTCACCGACGCGACGTGGTCCCCCAACGGCAGCCGAGTCGCCTTCGTCGACGCCACCGGGGACCTGGTCTCGACGCTTCCGGACGGCAGCCGGACGCGGGTCCTGGCCCATGGCGGGCCCGGGATCGCCATCTCCAGCCCGACCTGGAGCAGCGACGGCTCAAGCGTCGCCTTCGCCGAGTCGGTCAACGGCGCCCTCGGCCCCATCAAGCTCGCCAAGGCCGACGGCTACGGCACCAGCGCCTCCGGCGGCGGCGACGGATCCGACATCGCCGACCTCTGGACCCCGTACGACGGCGCGGCCTACTCCTCCCCGGACGCGGTCTACGCGCCGGACGGGACCGACCCGTCGACGAACACCGTCCCGAACTATGTCTTCCAGAAGACGCCCGCCGGCAGTTCCACGGCGCAGATCTGGTCCATCCGGAAGTACGCCGGCGGGTGGGAGCCGTACAAGATCGCGGACGGGACGCAGCCCACGGTCAGCCCGGACGGCAGAACCGTGGCGTTCATCGACGGCTCCTGGCAGCTCGCGGTGGTCGACATCAGCAACCCGTTCCAGCCCTCGGCGCCGAAGGTCCTGACCCACCTGGACGACCTCCAGCTGTCCCACCCGGCCTTCTCCCCCGACTGCACCAGGATCGCCTTCGAGACGTCGTACGTCAGGATGGGCGCCCCGTCCATGCCGAACGACGTCGAGGCGATCCCGGCGGCCGGCGGCACCCCCGCCGTCGTCTCGCAGCACCCCGGCGTCCCGGCCTACCGCCCGACGGCCCTCACCCACGTGACCCGCCTGGCCGGCGCCGACCGGATCGGCACCGCGATCGCGATCTCGAAGGCTGAGTATCCCGACGCCACGCTGCCGGCCGCCCGGCCGACCACCGTGCTGCTGGCCCGCTCCGACCAGTACGCGGACGCGCTGGCCGGCAGCGTGCTCGCCAAGAACGGACCGTTGCTGCTCACCCCCTCGGCCGCGCTCGACCCGGCGGTCCGCGCCGAGATCGTGCGCGTGCTGGGGCCGGCACACCACGGAGCGCCGGTCGTCACCCTGCTCGGCGGCACGCAGGCCCTCTCACCGGCCGTGCAGAAGGCGATCACCGACCTCGGCTACGGAGTGAAGCGCCTCGGCGGCCCGGACCGCTTCGCGACCGCCGTGGACATCGCCCAGAGCACCATCAAGCCGGGCCCCTACGACCGCACGTACGTGGTGGCCACCGGCGACGACTTCGCCGACGCCCTGTCCGCCAGCGCGACCGGCCACCCCATCCTGCTCACCGACGGCAAGGTGATGCCGCCCGTGACCGCCGCTTTCCTTAAGGAGGTGAGGTACCCGCCCACCGGCGGCGCACCGACCTTCTACGAAGTCGGCGGCCAGGCCAAGACCGCGATCGAGACCTCCGGCGCCACCGGCACGGCCCGAACCATCGCCCTGGCCGGCACCGACCGCTTCGAGACCTCGTTCATGGTGGCGCGCGAATTCTTCGGCGCCGCCCCCGCCCGACCCGGCCGCCTATACCTCGGAGCCGCGACCGCCTTCAACTGGCCCGACTCCCTGGCCGGCGGCGCGGCCATGGCGAAACTCTCAGGCCCGATGCTCCTGGTGGACCCACAGAAGGGCCTCAGCACCGAGGAGCAGCAATGGGTCTCCGCCAACTCCGGCAGCGTCGACAGCGCCCTGGTCTTCGGCGGCCTGGTCGCCCTGCCGGGCGGCATCGACACCGAGCTCGGCACCAACCTGTCGGGCCCGGCCGGCTACGTCACCGCGACCGACCCGGCGAGCATTCCGCGGTAGGGGCCGTCATGGACACATAAGCGAGCCGCTTGTTGCCATCTGGCATCGCATGGTTCTTGGACAGGTGCGAACACAACACGGCCGCCTTGACGATGGGATCGGGGTAGAACTCGTGACCGCCGAAACTCGCGGCAGGCGATGCCAACGCGGAATCGGCCAGGGCGATGTCGATCACCTTGGCAAGATCTTTGGCAGGAACGCCGAGGACCTGCTCGCCGATGACGAGCAGGTCCTCTAAGCGCGGCTACCACATGTTCACGTCGTACCGGGTTCCTTACTTGGCCAGCAGGTCCAGAGCCGCCTGGCTGCGCTCAACGGTGGCCTTCACCAACGCCATGAACTCAGGGTCGGCCTTACGAGCCTCGATGCGCTCCAACAAGGCGCCCCGGACCTCCTCGGCGACCGAGATGCCATCGGTCTTGGCAATCAGCTCCAGCGCTTCGGCCTGCTCGGCGGGGACACGCACAGTAAAGGCGCGAGTCTCGTTGCTGCTCATGGTTCTCCCTCCGGTGGAGATGCTTCCAATACGAAACCGCACCACGGTGCATTGCACCAGAGTGTGCGCGTCGGCCAGCCTTCTCTCCCGCTCAGCCGACCGTCGCACCTGACTCACCGGAGCAATCCATCCAGCACCAATCCAGCACCGGAACGCAGCAGGAGCCGAGCCCTAGCGGGCTCGGCTCCTGCGACCTGCGCGCTTGACAGGAACGACCACTCGCAGTAACGACTCGACTACACGTTGAACCGGAAGTCGACGACATCCCCGTCGGCCATGACGTAGTCCTTGCCCTCCATCCGGGCCTTGCCCTTGGCCCGCGCCTCGGCGACCGACCCGAGCTCGATCAGGTCCTCGAACGACACGATCTCCGCCTTGATGAACCCGCGCTGGAAGTCCGTGTGGATCACGCCCGCGGCCTCGGGCGCGGTGGCACCCTTGCGGATGGTCCACGCGCGCGACTCCTTCGGGCCGGCGGTGAGGTAGGTCTGCAGGCCCAGGGTCTCGAAGCCGACGCGCGCCAGCTGGTTCAGGCCCGACTCCTCCTGGCCCATGCCCTGCAGCAGTTCCAGGGCCTCGTCGTCGGGGAGCTCCATCAGCTCGTGCTCGATCTTCGCGTCCAGGAAGATCGCCTCCGCCGGGGCGACCAGGGCGCGCATCTCGTCCTTCAGCGCGTCGTTGGTGAGCTCGTCCTCGTCGACGTTGAAGACGTACAGGAACGGCTTGGCGGTCAGCAGGTGGAGCTCGCGCAGCGGTTCGCGGTCCAGGCGGGCGGCGAAGACGGTCTTGCCGGAGTCCAGGACCTTCTTGGCCTCCTCGACCGCGGCGACGGTGGCCTGGATCTCCTTCTTCATCCGCGCCTCCTTCTGCAGGCGCGGCAGGGCCTTCTCGATGGTCTGCAGGTCGGCCAGGATCAGCTCGGTGTTGATGGTCTCGATGTCGTCGGCCGGGGAGACCTTGCCGTCGACGTGGACCACGTTGGGGTCGGTGAAGACCCGGATCACCTGGCAGATGGCGTCGGCCTCGCGGATGTTGGCCAGGAACTTGTTGCCCAGGCCCTGCCCCTCGCTGGCGCCGCGGACGATGCCGGCGATGTCGACGAAGGTGACGGTGGCCGGGACCACCTTCTGCGAGGTGTACAGCTCGGCGAGCTTGGCCAGCCGCGGGTCCGGGACGCCGACCACGCCCTCGTTCGGGTCGATGGTGGCGAAGGGGTAGTTCGCGGCGAGCACGTCGTTCTTGGTGAGCGCGTTGAACAAGGTCGACTTGCCCACGTTCGGGAGTCCGACGATTCCGATGGTGAGCGCCATTGTCCAACTGTCCTATCGACGTCGCGTACGGGATGCAGAGCGGAGCCGGAATCGGCCCGTCCTCCAGTATCGCAGCCCGCCGGGACCGCTACGCCGATCGAGGGGACTCACCCGGTCCGGGACACCGGGTCCGACGCCCCCGGAAGCGCCCGCGCGAGGCTCGGGCCCGTCCGCGACCAGTGCGAGAGAACCCGGAGGTCGGCGTGCGGCACACCCGCGTCAGATTCAAAAAGACCGCCCTGGCCGCCGCCGGGCACTCGCACTACGCGAACTTCGACTTCGCCGGCGAGAGCGTGACCTTTCCGGCCTTCAACATCCCGCCCACACAGCCTTTCCCATCAGTACAGATCACCACGGACAGCACCGCGCCCTCCCAGGCTTCAGGCCGGAGCGCGTTCCTCAACGCCTCGACGCCCTTCGCGCAGGTCTTCGGCAGCTCCCAGGGCGAGCCCTACGCACTGCTGCGCTCCGCCAAGGGCCTGAACCCCTCGGCCACGGTCGTGCACTTCGACCGGCCGCTGGTCCCGGGCACCCGGGGCTTCGCCCTCGGCGACGTGGACGCCGAGAAGACCCGGGTCACCGCCTACGACGCCGCCGGCAGGCAGGTGCCGGTCGGCTTCCAAGGCTCGTTCAACTACTGCCAGGGCACGCCGCTGCCCAGCGTCTGCGCCGGCCAGACCGAGACCGAGACCGACCAGCCGACCTGGGACCCGGGAACCTCCTACCTGGTCGGCAACGTCGCCGACACCAACGGCGCCGCCGGCTGGTTCCGGCCGGACGCCGCGGTGAGCACCCGATCACGTCGCACTCGAACGGCACCGTCACCTACACCCCGGACCCCGGCGTCCCCGACGTCCCCGGCGGCCTGCCGGCCGAGGCCGTGGCGGCCCTGGCCCTGGTCGGCACCGGAGCGGCGCTGACCGTCGCGACGCGCGGGGCGCGCAAGGCGCGCGAGGCATAACCGCAGGACCCGCCGCACAGGCGTGCCCCGGGGGACAATATGGACCCATGATGCCTGTGCTGCTGCTGGTGATCGGGATCGCGTTCGGCGCGCTGCTCGGCGTGTTGTGGGAGCGGTCCCGCCGCCTGACCCTGAACTCGCAGGCGCTGGACCAGTCCGCGGACCGGCTGCTGGCGCTGGCCGGCTCGCAGTTCGACGCGGCGGGCCGGCCGATCAACGAGTCGCTGTCGCGGCTGGACGACCGGCTCCGCGACATCGAGCGGGGCCGCGCCGCCTCCCAGGCGGCGCTGGCCCAGCAGATCGACGACGTCCGCACCGCCGCCGGGGCGCTCGGCACCCAGACCGCGGCTCTGGTCACCGCGCTCCGCCGGCCCGAAGTGCGCGGCCAGTGGGGCGAGATGCACCTGCGCCGCGCCGTGGAGCTGGCGGGCATGGTCGACCGCTGCGACTTCGAGACCCAGACCGTGATCCCCGGCTCGCACGGCTCCACCGGCACCGAGGGCATGCTGCGGCCGGACCTGGTGGTGCACCTGGCCGGGGACAAGTACGTGGTCGTGGACGCCAAGACCCCGCTGGCCGCGTACCTGGACGCCGCGGAGAGCACGGACGAGACCGAGCGGATGCAGTTCCTGGCCTCCCACGCCAAGCACCTGCGCGCCCACGTCGACCAGCTGGCCTCGAAGGCCTACTGGCGGGCCCTGGGCGCCAGCGGCCGGCCGACGCCGGAGTTCGTGGTGCTGTTCGTCCCCGGCGAAGCTTTTCTTTCACAGGCTGTGGATATCGATCCGGACCTGCTGGAGCACGCCGCCGCGCGCCGGGTGGTGATCGCCACCCCGACCACGCTGATCGCCCTGCTCCGCACGGTCGCCTACGCCTGGACCCAGGACTCGCTGGCAGCGAACGCCCGGCAGGTGTTCGAGCTCGGCCGGGAGCTGTACGCGCGGCTGAACACGATGAGCGGGCACCTGGACCGCGTCGGCAAGGGGCTGAACTCGGCGGTCGCGGCCTACAACCAGTCGGTGGGTTCGCTGGAGACGCGGGTGCTGGTCACGGCGCGGCGGCTGAACGAGCTCGGGCTGGTGGACGAGGAGCTGACGGTGCCGGCGCAGGTGGAGATCCAGACACGGGCTTTGTCGGACTAGGAACCAGCGCTCACCCACCCGACGGCCGCAGCCGGCCGCAGCCCGCCGCTCCGACCAGCACACCTGTGTCCGGCGGCGTTTCGCTACCCGAATTGTGCGCAATCGCGTCGTAGGTTCGGATCTGTGAACGAAGGAGCCAGCCGCCTCGCGCCCCGCCCCGCCGCCCGGGTCCCGCAGACCCGCCGCGACCGCGACGCGCTGCGCCGTGAGCGCATGACCGCGCCGCTGGACTTCCGCTCCACCGGTCCCACGCGGCCCGGTTCGCGGCCCGGTTCGCGGCCCCGTCCGCGTCCGGCGGGCCAGGCCGGCGCCGCCGTCGGCGCCCCCACCGCAGCCCGGGCCGCCCGGGCCGCCAAGCGCCGCCAGGCCCTGACCGCCTGGGGCGTGCTGCTCATGGTCGCCGGGCCCACGATGACCGCCGCCGCGCTCGACGCGCTGCTCACCGGGGACGCGCACTGGCTCTTCGACCTGGTCTTCGTCGCCGCGTCCTTCCACGCCGCGACCCTGGTCCGGCGCCGGGACCTGCTGGCCGGCGTCATCGTGCCGCCGCTGGCGTACTGCGCCGGGCTGCTCACCGCGGTGCAGTTCGGCGTCATGGGGGCCGGCCACGGGCCGGTCGGCCAACTCGCCTCGGTCGGCGCGCTGCTCGCGGTCAAGCCGCGGCCGCTGTTCCTGGGCACGGCGCTGGCCGCGGTGCTGATCGCGGCGCGGTGGGCCGGGATGCGGAGCGCCGCCAAACGCTAGCCCGGCCCACCCCGCACGGCGAGCAAGCAAGGACCGCGAGAGATGAACGGCGAGATCTGGTTCGAGATCGACCCCGGCGGCCGCTTCCCCCTCGACGACTACAGCTGCCGCTTCCTGGCCGGGCTCCGCCGCGCCGCGCTGAGCTGGGGTCCGCTCGGCGTGATCGCCTTCGACTCCTGGGCCCTGGCGCTGGCCGGGCCGTCGGTACTGGCGGTGCTCACCGTCCCGGAGACGGCCCCGTTCGGGCTCCAGCTGCGGATGGCGCACAGGGAGTTCGGCGGCTTCTGGGGCGACGACTGCACGATCTGGGAGAACTACACCCCTAGTGCACCGGGCTTCATCAACGTACAGGACCCGGAAGCGGCTCCGGAGGAGATGGCACAGCGGGCTGCGGACTGGATCGCCACGCAGCTCTCCAGGCCGCTCCTCTTAGAGGAGCATCGCAGCCCCGCCTTAGGGCTCCGGCGTCGGACGTGGGTGTTCGCCGACACCGGAGAACGCCTGCCCTGTTGCCGCAGCTGCCACAAACCGCCGTTCCCGGGCGACGAACCGCGCCGGGGCCAGACCCTGGTCGCGCACATACGGGATGCGGCCCCCAGTTCCGCCTGGTGAGGCGGTTACGCCTCGCCGCCGCCCTCGCGCATGTCCTTGCGCAGCTCCGGCGGCAGCGCGAACAGCAGCTTCTCCTCCGCCGAGCGGACGACCTCGACCGTCCCGTACCCGCGCTCGGCGAGCCACGCCAGCACGCCCTCGACCAGGTCCTCCGGGACCGAGGCGCCGGAGGTCAGGCCGACCGTGCGGACGCCCTCCAGCCACTCCTCGCTGATCTCGGAGGCGAAGTCGACCAGGTACGCGGCACCCGCGCCGGCCTCCAGCGCGACCTCGACCAGGCGCACCGAGTTCGAGGAGTTCTTGGAGCCGACCACGATCACCAGGTCGGAGTCGGCCGCGATGCGCTTGACCGCGATCTGCCGGTTCTGGGTGGCGTAGCAGATGTCGTCGGACGGCGGGTCCAGTAGTAGCGGGAACTTCGCGCGCAGCCGGTCTACGGTCGCGGTGGTCTCGTCCACCGACAGCGTGGTCTGCGACAGCCAGGCCACCTTCGCCGGGTCGCGCACCTCCACGTCGGCCACCGAGTCCGGGCCGTCGACCAGGATAATGTGCTCCGGCGCCTCGCCGGTAGTGCCGACGACCTCCTCGTGGCCGTCGTGGCCGATGAGCAGGATGTCGTAGTCCTGCTCGGCGAAGCGCACGGCCTCCTTGTGCACCTTGGTGACCAGCGGGCAGGTCGCGTCGATGGTCTTCAGGCCGCGCCGGGACGCCTCGTCGTGCACGATCGGCGCGACGCCGTGCGCGGAGAACACCACAGTCGCGCCCTCGGGCACCTCGTCGGTCTCCTCCACGAAGATCGCGCCGCGGTTCTGCAGCGTCTGCACGACGTGCTTGTTGTGCACGATCTCCTTGCGGACGTACACCGGCGCCCCATAGAGCTCCAACGCCTTCTCCACGGTCACGACCGCGCGGTCCACACCAGCGCAGTAGCCGCGGGGCGCGGCGAGGAGGACGCGGCGGTCTTCAGGCGCAGAGACGTTCATGGTTCCCATGGTAGGCGGCCCGCCGGACTCCGCGTCCCATGATCGGCTCTCTCCACAACTTCGCCACGTCCGCGCCGCGTCGCCCCCGATGGCTACGCTCCTCTGTATGGCGATGCAATCCTCGGCCGAACAGCCCATCCCCGTCCGCGCGGTCTCCGAGGCGGTGGCCGGGTGGATCTCCCGGCTGGGGGCGATCTGGGTCGAGGGACAGCTGGCGCAGATCAACAAGCGGCCCGGGTCACAGATGGTGTACCTGGTGCTCCGGGACCCGTCCGCGGACGTGTCCGTGCAGATCACCACGTTCCGTCGGGTGTTCGAAGCAGTGGTGCCCCCGCTTACGGAGGGCGCACGGGTCATCGTCTACGGGAAGCCGGACTTCTACGTCCCGCGTTCCTCGTTCTCCATCCGCGCCGAAGAGATCCGACAGGTCGGCCTCGGAGAACTGCTCGCGCGCCTGGAGATGCTGAAGGCGAAGCTCAAGGCGGAGGGCCTGTTCGATCCGCGCAGGAAGAAGCCGCTCCCGTTCCTCCCGCACTGTGTGGGCCTTATCACCGGACGTGCCTCAGCGGCGGAGCGGGACGTACTGGAGAACGCTAAGCGCCGGTGGCCCGGAGTCCAGTTCCGGGTGGTGAACACCGACGTGCAGGGGCCGAAGGCGGTTCCGCAGATCCTGCCGGCACTGGCCCAGCTCGACGCGGATCCCGAAGTGGACGTGATCATCATCGCGCGCGGTGGAGGTTCTGTAGAGGATCTCCTCCCCTTCTCCGATGAAGCACTCATCAGGGCTGTCGGCGAGTGCGAGACACCGGTGGTCTCCGCGATCGGCCACGAGCCGGACTCCCCGATCCTGGACCTGGTCGCCGACTTCCGGGCCTCGACGCCCACCGACGCGGCCAAGCGGGTCGTCCCGGACGTCGCCGAGGAGATGGACCGGGTCGCGGAGTTGCGGCGCAGTGCGTGGCGCTCCGTGGCACGGATACTGGAACGCGAAGCCATGGGACTGACGTCCTTCCGGCAGCGGCCGGTACTGGCTTCTCCGTACTCGATGATCGACGGCCGCCGCAACGACCTCGACGAGCTCGTCCGGCGGGCCCGGTCCAGCGTCGGGCACCGTCTGGACCGCGCCGGCGACGACCTCGGGCACACCTTGGCCCGGGTCCGCGCGCTGTCCCCCATGGCGACCCTGGAGCGCGGCTACTCGATCGTCCTGGCGCCGTCCGGACACGCCGTGAGGTCCGCCGAGGAGGTCGGCGAGGGGGACGTGCTCGACGTCCGCCTCGCCTCCGGGCGCTTGAACGCGGCGGTCTCCGAAGTGTTCCTCTCCGACGCTCCTCCTACTGACGATTCTCCTGCTGACGCTTCTACTGGTGAGGAGCCCAGCGAGTAAGGGCGACGCCCTTGGGGTCTTCGAAGCCGAGTTCGCGGTAGAGCCCCTCGCCGAACTCACTGGAGTGGAGCTCCAGCCGAACGATCCCCTGAGCCGTGTACCAGTCAAGGAGTGCCTGGAGAACCAGGCGTGAGTATCCGCGCCGCCTATAGCGTTCCTCGGTACAGACTCCATATATATAGCCGGACTGCCCTGCCGGGTTCCGTGAGCTCGGCAGGCGCTCATCGATGGTGCCTATAGCGCTGGCCGCGAGACCGTTCCCGTCGAGCGCGTCGATGACGAAGCACACGGTCCCCGCCTCGTCCCCGGCCTCCAGCCACATACGGAGCTTCTTCACGGCCGCCACATGGTTCGGCTCGTCCGCCGCGGGCGGCTCGGCCCCGAACACGTCGAAGGCCATCTTGTGCCGCAGCCGCTGGATCTCTTCCTCGTCACCGGGCACGGCCCGGCGCACGCGTACTTCCTCGGTACCAGTCACAGCCGGAAACTATCCTGAAGCCATGGCGAACGAGACGACGATTATTTCCGGCGAGACTCCGGACCTGTCCCACCTCGGCTACGAGCAGGCCCGCGACGAGCTGATGGATGTCGTCCGGCGCCTGGAGACCGGCGGCCTGACGCTGGAGGAGTCGCTGGCCGCCTGGGAACGCGGCGAGGCGCTCGCCAAGCACTGCCAGGCGAAGCTTGACGGCGCGCGGGCCCGGCTGGACGCCGCGATCGGCGCCGGCAATGGGAACGGGAACGGCGAGGAGAGCTGAGCTCAAGCGCCCCGGGAGCTCAGGAGAGCTCCCGGGGAACGCCGGGAATCAGTGGAAAGCCACCGCGCTGTACTGCCGCAGCTTGTCCAGCCGGTGCTCGGAGTCGATGCGGCGCACCGTGCCCGACTTGGAGCGCATCACCAGCGACTGCGTCGTCGCGCCGCCGCCGGTGTAGTGCACGCCGCGGACCAGTTCGCCGTCGGTGATGCCGGTGATCGCGACGAAGCAGTTCTCGCCGGAGACCAGGTCGTCGGTGAGCAGGACGCGGTCCAGGTCGTGCCCGGCGTCCACCGCGAGCCGGCGCTCGGCGTCGTCCTTGGGCCACAGCCGGCCCTGGATCACCCCGCCCAGGCACTTGATCGCGCAGGCCGCGATGATGCCCTCGGGGGTGCCGCCGACGCCGAGCAGCAGGTCCACGCCGGTGCCGGGGCGGGTGGCCATGATCGCGCCGGCCACGTCGCCGTCGGAGATGAACTTGATGCGGGCGCCCGCCTCGCGGATCTCGGCGACCAGGCCCTCGTGGCGCGGGCGGTCCAGGACCACCACGGTGATGTCGCCGGGCTCGCGGCGCTTGGCGCGGGCCACGGCGCGGATGTTCTCGGCCACCGGCGCGGTGATGTCGACCACGTCCGCGGCCTCGGGGCCGGCGACCAGCTTGTCCATGTAGAACACGGCCGAGGGGTCGTACATGCTGTGCCGGTCGGCGACCGCGATCACGGCCAGCGCGTTGGGCATGCCCTTGCCGGCCAGGGTGGTCCCGTCGATCGGGTCCACGGCCACGTCGCACTCCGGCCCGGAGCCGTCGCCGACCTCCTCGCCGTTGAAGAGCATTGGCGCGTGGTCCTTCTCACCCTCGCCGATGACGACCACGCCGCGCATCGAGACGGTGTTGATCAGTTTGCGCATCGCGTTCACGGCGGCGCCGTCGGCGGCGTTCTTGTCGCCCTTGCCGACCCAGCGGCCGGCCGCCATCGCCGCCGCCTCGGTGACCCGGGCCAGCTCCAGCGCCAGGTTGCGGTCGGGGGCCTCGGAGCTGTCGGAGGTGTGGTTGTCGTTCGCCTGCGGGTCTGCGGCGTTCATGTATTTAGAGCTCCTCGAGGAGGGGGATCCGCATCGTCGCGGTTCACGAGGGATGTCGAGGGAGATCGTATCGAGGCTCGCACGAGCCCGGTACCGCGAAGTGGCCGGGGTCATGTCCGGCGCTGGCGGGACCCGGCGCGAACCTCAAGTGGACGGATGGGACCATATCCGTATGGCTCGCGTCTCTCCGCTGAAGAAGTCCCTGAGGGACATGCTGCTTTCCATGGCGGTGATCTCCCTCCCGCTCGTCGCGATCGTCGAGTGGTTCCCCCACGACTCCAAGAAGCCGGAGGACGCGGTCCAGACGGTCGACTACACGATCCCGCTGGCCCAGGCCCGCCGCGACGCCGACCTCCCCTTCCAGGCCTTGGCCCCGACCAGCCTGCCGCCGGGCTGGCGCGCCACCTCGGTGCACGCCGACTTCGACCCCGGCGCGCAGCTGCGCTGGGAGCTCGGCTTCCTGACCTCCGACGACCAGTACGTCGCGCTGGACCAGATCGCCGGCGGCAAGGGCCTGGACGAGTTGCTGACCCTGCAGGCCCCCGACGCCGCCCCGGTCTCCGGCGCCGGCGGCACGGTCACCGCCGGCGGCTACCAGTGGCAGGTCTACGTGACCCCGGACGGCAGCCGGCACGCGCTGGTGCGCACCACCGCGCCGGTGGGCAGCGCGGCGCCCACGACCCTGGGGAAGGTCTCGGTCGTGGTGTCCGGCAGCGGCGCGATGTCGGAGTTGGAGACGCTCGCCGGATCGCTGCAGCAGTAGGCCTCAGAGCCCGAACACCTCGAACACAAAGACGTCTCACCCATTCGCCGTCGCACCCTGGCACGCCTACGCGTTCCATGGTGACCTGAACACGTGAGCTCAGAGTCGACCGGCGGAGGCCGGCACGCGGCGGCCGCCGCCGGCGAGAAGAACGAGGTCCCGCTGGTCTTCGCCGGCGTCATGCTGGGCATGCTGCTGGCCGCGCTGGACCAGACGATCGTCTCCACGGCGCTGCCGACCATCGTCTCCGACCTCGGCGGCGCCAACCACATCTCCTGGGTGGTGACCTCCTACCTGCTGGCGTCCACGGCGCTGACGCCGCTGTGGGGCAAGCTCGGCGACCAGTTCGGGCGCAAGCGGGTCTTCCAGACCGCGATCGTCGTCTTCCTGATCGGCTCGGCGCTGTGCGGGCTGTCGCAGAACATGGGCGAGCTGATCGCCTCCCGGGCGCTGCAGGGCGTCGGCGGCGGAGGCCTGATGGTGCTGGCGATGGCGCTGATCGCCGACGTCGTGCCGCCCCGGGACCGCGGCAAGTACCAGGGCATGATCGGCGCGGTGTTCGGCGTGGCCAGCGTGATCGGCCCGCTGATCGGCGGCTTCTTCGTGGACAACCTCAGCTGGCGCTGGGTGTTCTACGTCAACCTGCCGATCGGCGCGGTCGCGCTGGTCGTGGTCGCCATCGGCATGCACACCCACACCGCGCACCGCAAGCCGGTCATCGACTACCTGGGCACCTTCCTCATCGCCGCGGCGGCCAGCTCGCTGATCCTGATCACCAGCTTCGGCGGCAGCACCTGGGCCTGGAGCTCGTGGCAGGTGTTCGGGTGCGGGGCGCTGGCCGTGGTGTGCCTGATCGGCTGGTTCTACGCGGAGAAACACGCCAGGGAACCGGTGCTGCCGCTGCACCTGTTCAAGAACTCGGTGTTCTCGATGTGCAGCACCATCGGGTTCGTGGTCGGCCTGTGCATGTTCGGCAGCCTCACCTTCCTGCCGCTGTACCAGCAGGTCGTGCACGGCGCGACGCCGACCGCCTCGGGCCTGCAGCTGCTGCCGCTGATGGCCGGCGTCCTGGTCGCCTCGATCGGCTCCGGACAGCTGATCAGCCGGACCGGCCGCTACAAGATCTTCCCGGTCGTCGGCACCGCGGTGATGACGGTCGGCGCCTGGCTGCTGTCCCGGATGAGCGACACCACCTCCACCGCCTCCAACGCGGTCGCGATGCTGGTCTTCGGCCTCGGCCTGGGCCTGGTGATGCAGGTCCTGATCATCGCGGTGCAGAACAACGTCGACTACGAGGAACTCGGCACGGCCACCAGCGCGGTGACGTTCTTCCGCTCCATCGGCGGCGCGTTCGGGGCCTCGCTGTTCGGCACCATCTTCACCAACAAGCTGACGGCCGAGATCAAGGCCGCGGTGGCGGCCGGCAAGATCAATCCGGCCTTCCCGTTCCAGAAGGCGATCGAGGACCCGAAGCTCATCAAGCAGTTCCCGAAGCCGGAGGCGCAGCCCTTCCTGCACACCTACGCCCACGCGCTGCACTACGTGTTCCTCTACGCGGTCCCCCTGTGCATGGTGGCCTTCGTGCTGTCGCTGTTCCTGCGCGAAGTCCCGCTGCGCACCACGACCCGCGGTACCGGCGCCGCCGAGGCCTCCACCGGCCCGACGCAGCGCACGTCGATCGACGAGCTGGAGCGCGCGCTGACGATGCTGTCCAGCCGCCAGAACGTGAAGGAGCGGTACACGCAGACAATCAACAAATCAGGCATCGACATCACGGTGCCGGAGGCCTACGGCCTGTTCCGCCTGAAGCAGTACGGCCCGACACGCGTCGAGGACGTCCCGGCCCGCCTGAACCTCTCGATGGCCGAGATCCGCCCCCACCTCGACGCACTGGTCTCGACCGGCCGCGTCACGATCGAGGGCGCGCCGCCGTACCAGACGGTGGTGATGACCGAGGGCGGGGAGGCCGCGGTGGACGCGCTGTGCGCCGCCCGGCGCGCGATCCTGGTGGACCAGCTGGACGGATGGTCGCCGGAGCAGCACGCGGAGCTGCTGACGATGCTGCGGCAGCTCGCGGATTCCACGTTGGACCAGGAGGACCGGCGGCTGCTGGCCGGCGAGGCGACCGGGACGGCCACCGCGGCGGGGATGTGAGCGGAGGTTCCGCCCCCGCACCCCTGCCCCGGCCGCTCGCATCTCAACGTAGGCAGCGCTGTCCGATCCCGGCGGCAACCACCGCGTCGTGCACAGTCGCCGGGCATCTCGCCGGCAGCGCTACCCGATCTCCCGCAACCGCGGCAGCTCCGCCGCCAGCTGCTCGGCCCGCGCCACCGGGTCGTCGGTCTGCAGGATCAGCAGCGGGTCGCTGATCCCGATCGCCGCGAACTCCTCGACCGTGCGCCGCAGCGCGTCGAAGTCGTCGCCGACCCGGATCTGCACCGAGCGGCGGATGGTCGCCGGGTCGCGGCCGATGTCGGCGCAGTGCCGGTCCAGGACCGCCGAGGCCTCCGCGACGTCCGCCGGGGCGCCGCCGGCGGCGTTCCACACCGCCGCGTACTCGGCGGCCATGCGCAGCGTGCGCTTGCGGCCGCTGCCGCCGATCCAGATCGGCGGGTGCGGGCTCTGTACCGGCTTGGGCTCGGCGATCGCGTCCTTGAGCTGGTAGTGCTTGCCGTCGAAGGTGGTGCGGGGCTCGGTCCACAGGGAGGTGATGATCTTCAGTGCCTCCGCCAGCCGGTCCGCGCGGTCGCCGGCCGTGCCGAAGGGCAGTCCGAGCATCGTGTGCTCGTTCTCGGCCCAGGCCGCGCCGATGCCGAACTCCAGGCGGCCGCCCGACAGGTGGTCGACCGTGACCGCCATCTTCGCCAGCTCGGCGGGGTGGCGGTAGGTGTTGCCGGTGACCGAGACCCCGATGCGCACGTGCGACGTCAGCGCCGCCATGCCCGCCAGGGCCGTCCAGGCCTCGAAGATGTCCTTGGTCTCGTCGCCGCCGAGGCTGGCGAAGTGGTCCATGTTCCAACAGTGGTCGAAGCCGGCTTCGTCGGCGATGCGCCAGACGGCCTTGTACTCCTCGATCGTCGCGTCCTGGCTGAGCTTGATCCCGTAACGGAGGTTCGCCATACGCCAGTCCTACCCCATCGACGCCTACTTCGCCGTCAGCGCTCCGAGCTTCTTGCGCGCCCGCTTCCCGGCGAGTTCCTCCTCCGCCCGCGCCAGCCAGGGCCACGCGCCCAGCGCCGCGAAGCGGTCGGCCGCGGCCTCCAGCCGCGCCGGGTCCCCGTTCTGACGCCCGAAGGCGAGCAGCGTGCGCGCTTCCTCGTAGCGGTCGTCGGTCTCGGCGTGCAGCCGCAGGGCCTTCTCGAAGTGCAGCTTCGCCTTGCCGCCCTTGGCCTGGCCGACCTGTCCGAGGCAGCGTTCGGCGACGGCGCGGACCACGATCGACATCGACGCGGTCGAGGCCTCCCTCGCCTGCTCGGCCACCTCCCGCGCCCGAGCGACCTGCCCGGCCCGCACCAGCGCCTCGACCAGATCCCCGGCCACCGGCAACACCGACGGGTCCCGCACGCCCAGCCGTTCCAGCCCCTCGGCGACCCGGCCCAGCGCGGCCGCCGCCGCGTCCCACTGGCGGTCGGCCAGCAACGCGACACCGATGGCGTGCTGCGGCCACAGCCCATAAGCCTCGGACCCCGAGGACTCGGCCTCGAGCGCCGCCGCGTCCTCGACCGGCGCGCCCATCAGGGAACTGACACGCAGCACCAGTCCGCGCGCCACCGCCCGGATCGGCCCCTGCCCCAGCCGGGACGCCAGCGCGGCCGCCTCCATCGCGTCGTCCCGGGCCGCCGGCCAGCGCCCCGAACGGAAGCCCACCTCGGCCCGCACGGCCAACAGAGCGGGCAGATGTTCGGCCGCCCCATACGCGCGCAATAAGGCGATTGAGCGGTCCAGTACCGCTGCGGCGCCTCTGACGTCACACGTCCACATGGCCCCGGCCGCGATCGCCGGCACCGTCAGCGGCCCCATGTCCAGCGGATCGGACAGCAGCGCCGAGGACACCACCGGCGCCAGCATCGCCTCGGCGTCGATCGCGCGCCCGGCCAGGATCAGGCCGATCGCGGTGGTGTGGCTGCCGGTCTCCAGCAGGGCCTTGATCCCGGTCTGCGGGGTGCGCGGCACCGAGGTGCGGGTCGCGATGCCGTCCAGGCGGTGGTGCAGCGTCGCGTCGTCGGTGAGGACGCGCGCCTCCCGGATCGCCCGTCCCACGCCGCCCAGATCGCCGAGCAGCCGCGCGGTGTCGGCGGCGCCGGCGAGCCAGCGGGCCCGGGCGCCCGGATCAGGGGACAGACTCGCCGCGCGTCCGTACGAGGACCGCGCGGCCTCCAGCGCCCCGCGCATCCGCGCGCCGTCCGCGGCCCGGCCCAGCGCCTCGGCCGCCGGGCCGTCGGTGCCGGCCGCCGCGCCGGCGAGGTGCCGGGCCAGAATCTCGCCCTTCTCGGCTTCCCGCAGTTCGGAGATGGCGTCGACGAACGCCGCGTGTGTCGCCTGACGCTCGGTCGGAGTGGCGGTGGCGTATATGGAGGTCGCGACACCGAGGTCGCGGAACCGCCAGCCGGAGGTCGTGGCCTCCACGACGCCGTCGGCGACCGCCGGGGCCAGATCGCCGACCCGCAGCCCGAGGTGCTCCAGCGCGCCGCCGACCTCGTCGATGTGACCGGTCGCGCTGGCGGCCAGGACGAGGAGCGCCTGGGTGGTCGCCTTCGGCAGGTCCCCGGACCCGGCCGGTCGCTGCACCTGCACCGCCACCGCACCGAGCGCGCCGAACGGGGCCCGGCGCACATCGTCGACCCCGATGACCCAGGCCACCGGCGCCAGGCGGGTGGCCCGGACCGCGACCGCGATCGCGGTCGCCGACGGCTTGTCCAGCAGATGCGCGTCGGCGATCACCGCGACCACCGGCTGCACCGCCGCCGCCTGCGCGAGCAGTTCCCCGGCGGCCCGCCCGACGTGGCCGGCCCCGCGTTCGAGGTCGAGTCCGGCCTCGCCGTCGAGCAGCGGCCGGATCAGATCGGCCAGCCCGGAGAACGCTGAAAGCCCGCGCTCCGAAAGCCCGTACGCCGCGGTCTGCTCGACCCGGACCGGCTCGACCCGGACCTGCCCGGCCTGCGGATCACCGCCGGCCCGCAGCAGGGTCAAGCCTTCGACGACGGGGCCCGCGATCGCCGCGAGGTCCGTCGGAGCCGCCCCGCCGAGCAGGACGACGCCGCCCAAGCCACGCCGCACATGCTCAAGGAGGGTCTGCAGGGGCTGCCGCATGCGTATCAGCCTACTGGTGGAACGCTCGCGATATGTCGGATCCCGTCAACCGTGCTCCTGTTGAGACCTGTGAGACAGGTGTGAGCGGTGGGTCGGCCGCTTCCGGCGCGTCCGATCTCCCCGCCACGGCCGCGGCTAGCGCCGGTCGAGCCGGTACACCAGCTTCAGGCCGGACCACGTGGCGTCGATCGCCGCGATCTTGACGTCGACCAGCCCGATCGGCAGCGCGAGCGCGTCCTCGCGGACCGCGCTCTCCGAGACGTCGGTCACGATGCCCGAGGCCTTCTTCGGCCAGCACATCCACAGCGCGCCGCTCTTGGTGAGCAGAGACGGAAGCGTCGCGTAGTGCTCGGTGAGCGTCGCGCGGTCCTTGGCGAACGCCACGATCACGTCGTAGGGGCCCGCGCCGCCGTCCTCGGTCGTCTCCACCGTCACGTCGTAGGGCAGCGGCTGGGGATCGAAGCCGTCGGGCGCGTCGTGGAAGAGCACGTAGTGCCCGGCCTTGATGCCGAGCTTCTTGGGCAACGGGGTGCCGGAGTAACCGGAGGACTGCGGGGAGGTCACCTCCGCAACACTAGTCGTCACAGTTCCGTAAGCACTGGAAAGCCCCGATCAGCACCGCGCGCGGTGTTTCCTTGGAACGGGACAAGACGGACTGGCACAATGTGATCTCCAGGAGGACGCCGACCAGATGACCACGCCGGACACCACCGATGCAGCGCTCGGTAATGACATAGCCGCTGAGCGTCACGACGGCGAGCCGCCCCTGGACATCCTGGTCGTCGACGACGACGCCACCGTCGCCGAGGTCGTCGCCGCGTACCTCACGCGCGCCGGCTACCGCGTCCGCCGGGCCGCCGACGGACCCTCGGCCGTCGCCGCGGCGGCCGAGCATCTGCCGGACCTGATGGTGCTGGACCTGATGCTCCCCGGCTTCGACGGCTACGAGGTGCACAAGCGGGTGCGGGCCCTCGGCGAGGTCCCGGTCATCATGCTCACGGCGCGCGGCGAGGAGGGCGACCGGATCCTGGGCCTCCAGGTCGGCGCCGACGACTACGTCACCAAGCCGTTCAGCCCGCGGGAGCTGGTGCTGCGCGCGGGCAGCGTGCTGCGCCGGTCGCGCGGGCACGGCCGGGGCGGTGCCGGCGGTGCGGGCGGCCCGGGCGGCGCCGAGCCGCAGGCCCCTGAGGTCCTCACCCTGGGCCGCCTGGAGGTGGACCTCACCGCGCACCGGGCCCGGCTGGCCGGGGAACCGCTGGCCCTGACCGGCCGCGAGTTCGACCTGCTGGCGTTCCTGATGGCCAACCCCGGCCAGGCGTTCAGCCGCGCCGAGCTCATGCGGCAGGTGTGGGGCTGGTCGTTCGGCGACCAGTCGACGGTGACGGTGCACGTGCGGCGGCTCCGGGAGAAGATCGAGCCCGATCCGGCCGCGCCCTCACTGATCGTCACGGTCTGGGGAGTCGGCTACCGGCTCGAGGCTTCGGGGGGTCCCGGTGCGTGACCTGTTGCTGATCTTCGCCATGGGCGCCGGCTCCGCGGTCGGCGCCTCGCTCATCGGCTGGCTGGCGCTGCGGAGCCTGCGCGGGCGTTCGCTGCGGGCCTCGCTGTTCGCCTCGGCCGCGACCGGGGTCCTGGCGGTCGTCGCCGGCATCGTGATCGCCTCCCGGGCGATGTTCCTGTCCTCGCACGACGCCGGGGTCTCGGTCATCGTCTCGCTGTCCGGCGCGGCGGTGACGCTGGCGCTGGCCACCCTGCTGGGCCGCAGCGTCGCGGACGACAGCCGCACGCTGCGCAGTGCCCTGCAGGCCCTGGGCCAGGACGAGTCGATCCCGGGCCCGGCCCCGCACGGCAGGGCCCTGATGACCGGCGAGCTGGCCGCCCTGGACCGCGAACTGCGCGCCACACGAGCGAAACTGGCCGAGTCGCGGGAACGGGAGCGCGCACTGGAGCGCTCCCGGCGCGAGCTGGTCGCCTGGGTCTCGCACGATCTGCGCACGCCGCTGGCCGGGCTGCGCGCCATGGCCGAGGCCCTGGAGGACGGCGTCGCCACCGACCCGGCCCGCTACCACATGCAGATGCGGCTGGCCG
Source organism: Catenulispora sp. GP43 (assembly GCF_041260665.1). Classification (NCBI taxonomy): domain Bacteria; kingdom Bacillati; phylum Actinomycetota; class Actinomycetes; order Catenulisporales; family Catenulisporaceae; genus Catenulispora; species Catenulispora sp. GP43. The sequence continues at coordinate 796,601 of NZ_JBGCCT010000001.1, forward strand.
CGGACCGGCTGGCCGGCATGGTGGACGACCTGTTCGAGCTCTCGCGGATCCACGCCGGCGCGCTGCGCCTGACCCTGGAGTCGGTGGCGCTAGCCGACCTGGTGGACGGCGCGCTGGCCGAGGGGCAGCCGCTGGCCCGGGCCCGCGGGATCGAGCTTTCGGGAGTGGTCACGGGCCCGGCCACGGTGCGCGGCGATGTCAGGGAACTGTCACGGGCGCTGTCGAACCTGGTGGTGAACGCGATCCGGCACACCCCCGAGGACGGCACGGTGCGCATCGAGGCCTCGGCGCTGGCCCCGGCCGGCGCGGACGGCGAGCCGCGGGTGCTGCTGGCCGTGACCGACGCCTGCGGCGGGATCCCGGACGAGGACCTGGAGCGGGTCTTCGACGTGGCGTGGCGCGGGACGGCCGCGCGCACGCCGGAGACGGAGAGCCCGGTCGGGGCCGGGGCGGGCCTGGGGCTGGCGATCGTGCGGGGCATCGCTGAAGCGCATTCGGGTGCTGTCACGGTGGGCAACGTCGACGGCGGATGTCGCTTTGAGATGCTTTTACCCATCCCGGCGTGAAGTTCTGGGCGTTTATGTTGAGGTAATACCTGCGATGCCGACGTAGGGCCCCTAGGGTGGTCCGGACTTACGGAGGGGATCGTTATGAAGCGCATTCGTTTGACCGCATCCGCCGTCGCCGCCTCGTCCCTGGGATCTCTCGGACTGGTCGGCCTCGCGGCGACCGACGCCCACGCCGCGTCGGCCACCCCCAACACGGCGTTCAGCGGCAAGGGCTTCGACACCTGTGTCGCGCCGAGCTCGACGCAGATGGACGACTGGTACGCGCACTCGCCATACCGGGGCGTCGGGGTCTACATCGGCGGGGCGTCCTACCACCCCGACCAGGACTGCAAGTCCTCCGCGAACCCGAACCCCCCGGCGGACGGCGGCTACAACGCCGACTGGGTCCAGCACCAGGCCGCGACCGGCTGGGGAATGTGGGCCATCTACGCCGGGCAGCAGGGACCGACGCTGACCGCCGCGGGTGCCGACCCGGTAGCCCTCGGCGTCTCGGACGCCAAGGACGCGGTCGCGAAGGCCGGCGCCCTCGGGTTCGGCTCGGGCACGACGATCTTCGTCGACATGGAGCCCTACCACGAGGACGCGACCGCGAAGGCCGTGGTGGCGTATCTGAAGAGCTTCGGCAACGCGCTGAACGGGACCGGCTTCAAGCTCGGCCTGTACGGCACCTCGGGCAACCCGGCCAGCGGCCACAGCGCTGTCGGCGACGCGGCCGCGGACCCGGGGCTCCAGGCCCAGATCTCCGCCGTGGACATCTCCGGCAGCACCTCGGACCAGCCGAACTTCAACGCCACGACGAACGACCCGTACGTCCCGGCGACCGACTGGGCCAAGCACCAGCGCATCCACCAGTACTTCCTGGACGTGACGCGCCAGTACGGCAGCTCGCCGGCGATCCAGGTCGACGAGGACGAGGTGGACCTGTCGCCCACTTCGCACGTGACCCTCGACCCGTCGCAGGTGCACGCCGTCCGCTGGGCCGGCAACGACCGCATCGGCACGGCGATCGCCGTGTCCCAGAAGCTGTGGCCGGCCACGAACAACAGCCTGGCCGACTTCTACGCCCCGGCCGACAAGCGCCCGCTGGCCAAGACCGCGGTGCTGAGCCGCTCGGACGACTTCGCCGACGCCCTCGGCGGCTCCGCCCTGGCCGCCCACGACAGCGGACCGCTGCTGCTGACCGAGACCGCGAGCCTGAACCCGGCGACCTCCGCCGAGCTGAAGCGGACGCTGGCCCCCGGCTCCACCGTCTACCTCCTGGGCGGCGAGAAGGCCCTGTCCCCGGCCGTACTCACGGCGGTGCAGAAGCTGGGCTTCAACCCGGTCCGCCTCGCCGGCGACGACCGCTTCACCACCTCGGTGAAGATCGCCCAGCAGATGGCCGGCGACATGAAGGATGCCGGCGGGCACCCGGCTGTGCAGCGTGTCCTGCTGGCGACCGCGTCGCTGTTCCCGGACGCCCTCGCGGCGGGCACGGCGGCGGGCGCGACCCCCGACACCGTGCTGGTGCTGACCAACGGCACGCAGATGCCCGCGGCGACCGCGTCCTTCCTGCACCAGTGGGCGGGCACCCCGGCGGGCGCGAACGTCTACCCGGTCGGCGGCGCGGCCAACACCGCGGCCAAGACCCTCGGCAGCGCGGTCCCGGCCGGCAACCTGAAGCTGAACGGCCTGGTCGGCGCCGACCGCTACGCCACCGCCGCCCTGGTGGCGCACCAGTTCTTCGGCGCCACCGGCACCCCGCACATGTACGCGGTCGCCACCGGCCAGAACTGGGCGGACGCCCTGTCCGGCGGCGCGGCGATGGGCACGCTGGACGGGCCGCTGCTGCTGACGCCGCCGACCTCGCTGGCTCCGGCCACCCGCGGGTTCCTCAATGACGAGAAGGCCGGCGGCTCGATCGAGGTCGGCGTGGTGCTCGGCGGTACGGCGGCGGTTTCGAACGCGGTTCTGAACAGCCTGTAAGCAGTCTGAAGAAGATTCTGTGAGGAGTCGGGGGGGGGGGGGGGGCCGGGGGCGGGCGGGGGGGGGGGGGCGGGGGGGGGGGGCCCCCCCCCCCCCCCCCCCCCCCCCCCCCCCCCCCCCCCCCGCCC